>CAJKWD010000060.1 GCA_905203475.1 uncultured Acholeplasmataceae bacterium | reverse complement strand
TAAACCATACAATAAGTCGAAAAAATGAAAAATTTTCACTTCATTTTTATTTATGTCGCAAAAACAAATAAGCATTGAAGATGCAAACAAGATACTCAGATCCATAAATAATATAGAAGCAATTCAAAATGGACAAGAGCCAGTTAAGGCCCCCTCAGGTCCATCTCGTCATTATCAGAAGAATCTTTTAAAAAATGTGAGAAAATCTACTCTCGAGGTTCCTACCAATTATGTTGACGATATATTCAAAGAGAGAAATGCAGCTTATTCAGGTGCAGAATATATTCCTCATAAATGGAAGTTAGGAAAAGATGTTAATGAACCAGGCTTTGCATCAGGTATGGACGATCTTTCTCGTGTTATACTTGATGCAAAATCAGACGTAAAGTTTAATAAAAGACTTACGACAGAATTAGGTGCTCAATATTGGGTTGCACAAAAGAATAAAAATCTTCCCGCTAACAAACAATGGAAGTGTATTGTAACAGATTTAAACGAAGATGGTGTTCCAGAAATTGTAATTTGTGATGCTAATGGCGATGTTAGGTATGTTAATGGTTGGCACTTATCTAAATCAAAGACATTATTAAATGCAGCCCATCAAAATTATATTGATACAGAAGTTGGTAAACCATGGGAAATTGCTTCTAAAAGAAGAAGAGGAGAAATTGGTCCAAATGATATGTCTCTTAAAAAATGGATTTATACTCAAACTTCGGTGAATCCATCTGATCCTTATGGACCATTAATTGTTAAACCTGATTTAGCAAATACTGGTTATAAAGCAAGAGCTCCAAATACATGCAATTTGTTTATGAAATATGTAACCAAACCACAATATGATGTTGCAATGGCTCAATTTGAAGCAACTTATCCTAATGATCCTTTGAGATTAAAGGTATTAAAATCAGCTGGAAGCATTATAAAGATTAATGCTTTGTTATACACAAAACACATCTCAGGACCAGCTTATAACGAGCTTAAAGCCAGGAACTTTTCGGATAAAGATATGAAAAAGAAATATAAAGGTACGAATATTTCACCATTTACTGATTTATGTGCACAAAAGATTAACGAAATTGCTTCAGACGATAGTAAGGCTAATGCTATAGGCGTCGAAATTGCAGATTATCTCGATGAAACAAACAAAGCCATCGAAGGAAATTATGGCCGAAAGAAATTTGTAGCTCCTAAGGATTGGGACGACCGTCGTGTTGATGAAGAGAGCTTTAATTATAATAAATGGCGTCACGGTGTTCAAACAAATTAAGGAAAATAAAAACAAATTAATTAATTAAATATTTTATTTACCATATCCTAAAGCTCCTCCTACTTGTTGCACTATTCCTCCTATTTGCGCGCCTATTTGAGGATTACCAAATTTTGCGCCTACTGCTGTACCAATTACAGGAGCTAATTTTACTGCAGTATTTAACATTGGTTTACCTACTTTTTTAATAGTTCTTCCAAGAGGTTTAAATATCTTGTTTTTAAACCATCTACCGGCTGAACTCAAACCTTTTTTAATTTTATTCCAAAAA
>CAJKWD010000059.1 GCA_905203475.1 uncultured Acholeplasmataceae bacterium | reverse complement strand
AGTCTTCTACAGTAAAATATTTATCTAACTTCCCGTTTTCTTTTGTACGTGAACTTAACTCTGTACTTTATCAGGGGAGTTAGTTTCTTTACTCTCTATCTTTATTGTATCATATTTTCTTTTCTCTTTCATCTTTTTTTTCTTTTATTTGTAAACTGTTATAATATCTTTTGTATTTTGGCTTTTGAAAGGTTGGGTGTTTTATGTCTACTCCAAAATACAAACATCTTTCTTTTGAAGATAGATGTGTTATTCATGAATTTTTAGATCGTGGTTTTAATTTTACTCATATTGCTCATCGTTTAGGTAAAGACAGAACTACTATTTCTTATGAGGTTCGTAAACATCGTTTCTTGCGTGGTAATGCGAAACCTAATAGGCCTTGTTGTTTTGAATCTAAACCTCCCTATGTTTGCAATGCTTGTCCGAAGCTTTTATATTGTAGAAAACAAAAATATTCTTATGATCATTCTGTTGCTCATAATGAATATAAACAAACTTTAATTATTCAACGCAGTCATTTATATATCACAAAGGAACAAATTGCTTCTATTAATGACATCATCGCTCCTCTTATGATCTATAAAAATCATTCTATTAATCAAGTTTATGCTTCTCATCCTAATCTGCTCCCTTTTTCCAAATCTACTTTTTATAAATATATCGATCTTAATATTTTTCGTGTTAGAAATATTGATTTACAAAGAAAAGTTAGATACCAATTTAAAAAGGAACAATTATCTCCTAGACCAAAGACCAATCTTAAAATTAAAGTCAATAGATTCTATTCTGATTTTAAAGACTATTTAGAATATCATCCAAATGCTTCTATTGTAGAAATGGATACTGTCATTGGTACTTCTGGTGGTAAAGGTGGAAAATGTATGCTTACTCTTTTATTTAGACAATTTAATTTCATGTTAATCTATTTACTTCCTTACAAGCAAAATGTTTATGTAACCGAAGTTTTTCAACATTTAAAAAGCGTTCTAGGTATTGATGAGTTTAAACGATTATTTGAAGTAATTCTTACTGATAATGGTTCTGAATTTATGGATCCTGATAGTATTGAAATTGATATCAATACTGGAGAAAAAGTCACTTCTTTATTCTACTGTGATCCAAATTGTTCTTGGCAAAAAGGTTCTATCGAAAAAAATCATGAATATATTCGTTATATTCTTCCTAAAGGGACTTCGTTTGCCAGTCTATCTCAAGAAGATTGTTATTTAATCGCCTCACATATTAATTCTGTTCCTAGATTATCTTTAAATAACATTTCTCCTTATGAAGCATCTTTTTATTTCATTGGAGAAAATAATCTTGAGAAATTTCATATAAAAAAGATCGAATATGATGATATCGATCTTTCCATTAGATTATTAAAAAAATAATCTATCATAATCAAAATATTTAAGCCAAAATACACATTTTAATATTTTAAAACAAGCGAGAAGTTACATCTAACCAAAATTTTTTACCAAACTTCTCGTTCCTTTCGTGTGCATTTTTTTCCTTAAATCGTCGTTATTATATCACGATTTTTTCTGTTTTTCAAATTTTAAACTTATTTTCATCCCTGATTATCCCTTGTTTTTCGGGAACTTTCATTTGAACATCTCTTTTTTCTTATAACCTGAAGTTACCTTAAAAACTAACG
>CAJKWD010000058.1 GCA_905203475.1 uncultured Acholeplasmataceae bacterium | reverse complement strand
TCAAGAATATATGTTATGATGGTTTTAGAATAGGAGTGGAATCATGAGAAGGTATCACAAAATAAAAGCAGAAAAATTTTTAATAGGAACAATATGTGTATCCGCATTGTTAATGTTAGGTATTGGCTATGCGATATTAACACAACAATTAGAAATTAATGGAACAGCTCAAATTACATCTAATTGGAAAATACTATTTACAAGTGCGGAAGAAAAAGAAATGATGAATGCGACAACAACGAGAAAGGAAATTTCTAATCAAACAACATTGAATTTAAATGTTGAATTACAACAACCAGGAGCTAGTGCAACGTATGATGTAGTCGTAGAAAATCAAGGAACTTTAGATGCAGTACTTTCCAATATTGAAGGAATTGAAGAGAGCAATCAGAAGGATCCTAAATCTATTAAAGTAAGTATAGATAATATTGAAATAGGAGATCCGTTATTAGTAAATGATAAAAAAACATTTCAAGTAAAAGTATATTGGGATGAAAATGTAGATTTTAGTGAAACAAACATGAATAAAGAAATACAAATTACTCTGACATATGAACAAAGTGATGAAATTGTGATTCCAACTCCAGAGCCAATTACCGGAAATGCTGTAGAAGTACTTACTAGTAAAAATACCCCTGATAATGAAGAGGGACTGTTTACAGATGATTTTGGAAACATTCGCTATCGCGGAAGTAATGATGAAGTAAATAATTATGTTCAATTTAATAACGAATTGTGGAGAATTATAGGCGTGTTTGATGGAAAATTAAAATTAATTAGAAATTCTTCTTATATGTCTGCACCATGGTCAAATAATGGTAGTAATAATTGGAATAATTCTTCTTTAAAAAGTTCTTTAGCCAATTACTACAATTATATGAATTCTGTTTCTAAGGGACAAGTTGCAGAGAGTATCTTTTACTTAGGTGGAGTTATGGGAACAACAATTTATGACATAACAAGTCAAACAGTTTATAATGCAGAAAGAGGAACTTCAGTATATAGTTCTAATCCGACATCTACTACTCAATATGTTGGATTGATGTATCCAAGTGATTATGGATATGCTGCAAGCCCTTTATGTACTAAAACTAAATTGTATGAATACGGTACAGATTCTAATTGTGGAGGAACTGGAAACTGGTTATATACTGGTCAAAATGAATGGTTACAGACTCCAGTTGCTCATATTGGTCAAAGTGCTCTTTATGTGGGATCGGTTGGAATAAGAAACTCATCTTATACGTTATCATCAAATTACAATATTCGTCCGGTTGTGTTTCTAAAATCTAGTGTAAATATTGTAAATGGTTTCGGAACCCAATCAAGTCCATATATTCTCGGATAGAAAGTTACATCGTAGCTTTCTTTTTTTATGAACTTAATCATAAAAAAAACATATATTATCATAGAAAGAGGGGATATGGTTTGAAATTTACAGATAGTTTTTTTGATAAGGTGGAAAAGAAAACCAATGTAAAAAAGGATACTATTTTAGATCTTGCTAAAAAATTACAACAGAATGATTTGAAAAACGAGGGAACATTACGTGAAGTCATTCAAGAACTAGGAAAAATGACTGGAAAAGAAGTATCGAAAGAGAAAGAAGATAAGATTGTGAATGCTGTTGTAAATGATCATGTACCAAAAGATATGAATCAATTTTTTTAATTGTTAATTTGTGTCAATTATGATAAAATGGCTTGCTTAACTTTTTTTT
>CAJKWD010000057.1 GCA_905203475.1 uncultured Acholeplasmataceae bacterium | reverse complement strand
ATTGTGTGGAAGAATAAAACTTTGCAGAACTGGAAGTATTTGTTGAGTACGAATCTTCCGGATTCAATGTATTACAAGTTAACGTATAACGGTGATAAAAAAGAGTGGTATTTAGATGCATATAGAAAAGTTGAGAATCAATGCATTCGTGAAGAAACGATGATCGCGGAATTAAAAAGAAGAGGCTTGATGTAATGAAGACTTTAAAAGAATTAGAAAAAGACTATCTGGAAAAGAAAGAAGTGTATGAGAATGCAGTTACCGCTCTTGCACACTCTGGATCTAATAAGGTGGAAGTGAAGAATGCAGCGGAAATCCTAGATAGTTCGTATGAAGAATGCCAAAAAGCTTATACAGCTTGGCAGGAGGCAGTTAACAATGCCTAGTGCACTATGGTTTGTTGGCGGTGTGTTCGTTGGAATGATGGTGTCATGTGTGTTGTTCTTATTTGTGATGGGAGCACATGAAGATGACTATGATGGATTTGAGGAGACTAAGTAAGTATGGAACAAACTACAGGAATGCCTTTACGCGAGCTTTTAAAAAAACTTTATGTTGAGAATATCACTTTACAGTGGGACTCAGATGATGATCCAATCGCAAAGATTTATAATCTGATGGAGAATGAATGGTTATTATCTGAAGAATTATTAGATTCAGAAGTATTTGGAATTGAAGCACATGACAATGAGATTCATATTTTATTGAGGTGTTAAGACTATGGAATTACATACATATTTTGATCCAGCAAGAGAAAGACATGAAAAAGATTCGATGGTTGAACAGAATCAATGGGTATTTAAACTAGGAAGTTATACAGTGAGTGTATTAGCTCATAGACATAGAAATGGTAAGTGGATCACAAATAGCACTGATCAAGAACCTTATGAGCTTGCGATCTTAGATAAAACCGGAAATATGATTTCAGGAGAGATTATTACACTGGATGAAGTTGAAGTGGTTAAGATCTCATTAAGAGCATTAGAAATGAAGAAGTATTTGAACTGTATTTCTAAGCTTTAGAGGTACCAAAAAAATCAAAAAGTTTTTTTCTTAGAAAAATTAAAAAGAATAAGTAAATAAGTAGGTTTAAAAGAGTTGAGTAAGTGCACGATAATATAAGGTTATAGTGCATAAAAAAAGAGGTGTTGAATAGTGGAAAACCAAGCGATTGAAATGCCTAATAAAACATGTGATGGATGTTTGTTCAGTATTAAATTAGAAAGAGAAGCACTTGAATTAGCATGCCAGGATTTATTAGACATTGTTAAATATACGAATAAGACAAAAGACGATTTAGTTCATTATTATGTGAACAAGGCAGTAGAAAAGAGGGAAAAAAGGATGAGATGTAAACTTACTATCAAATGCCAGGGTTTAAATAAGAACGTTATTTCTGACAAGTACACACTGGAAGAGTTGTTAGAGTTGTATGAATCTGAAAAAGAAATTGATTTCAAATTAATCGATGGCAGTGTGATTCATGGCTATTTAATTGGATTCGTACAAGATAGATCACAAGTTATGTAGAATTGGAGCTGGAAAAAGTCTTGACAAAACTTCCAGCTTCTTTTGTTACAATAAATAAGAAAGGAAAGATTATTTTTTGCAAACCAATGAAAATCCGGCCAAATAATCTTTTTCTTTCGAAGCAGAGATTGTGTATATTTCCACTCAACAAAATATCTACGGCCGGATTTTTTATATGGCAGGATAGAGTAATGGTAACTCGAGCGTTCCCTTAGCGCTTATTGGTGGTTCGATTCCACCTCCTGCGCCCAATTTACGAGGTAGAAAATGACAAAGGAAAAAGCAAAATACATATTAAGAGAGATTAAAAGCATTAAAAGATATTCAATGATCATCGCTGGTTTCGATGTGGATCTAAAAAGAATACATGATGAAATCGAAACACTACAGATGCCAACATGTCCTAATGCCAACACTGGTCCTGCAATTCAAAACCATAAAGATAAAT
>CAJKWD010000056.1 GCA_905203475.1 uncultured Acholeplasmataceae bacterium | reverse complement strand
AACCTACGACCCCCTGATTAACAGTCAGGTGCTCTAACCAACTGAGCTATTGAGGCATAAATGGTGGGCCTGAATGGACTTGAACCATCGACCTCACGCTTATCAGGCGTGCGCTCTAACCAGCTGAGCTACAAGCCCATTTATCCGTCAATGACTATTTCAGTATACCTTATTTTTTCACCTTTGGCAATAGATTTTCTTAAAAAACTTTAATTTTTCTCATTTCTTTACCATTTTTATATAAATTTTATGAATAAGGTGGGTAATTTATACCTTTTCTGACTATTGACTAAACTCAGAAAATACATTACAATAAAACTAGAGTGAATGAATATTTACCCTAAGATAAAATAGATAAATGGAGGAATTATATGAGTCAAATGATTGCTTCCATATTACTTGTTTTACTTGGATTATTTATAGGAGCTTTTATTGTAATAGTTCTAAATAACTTAAGAGCAACTCGTGCTAGTAAGAAAATAGAAACACTATTAGAACAAGCAAAAAAAGACGCTGAAAAAATAAAACGCGATTACATCTTGGATGCCAAAGAAGAAGCTCATAAATTAAAGATAGATACCGAAAAAGAGGTAAAAGAGAAAAAAGCTGAAGTAAAAGAATCAGAAGAACGTTTACTTCTTCGTGAAAATTCTATGGATAGAAGAGATCAAACCCTTCAAAACCGTGAGAAAATGTTAGAAGAAAAAGAGGAGAATCTTCTCAATAAACAAAAACAAATCCAAGATGAAATGAGTAAAGTGGAAGATGTAAAAAAAGAACAAATTGAATTATTAAACCAAATTGCAGGATTTTCTAAAAATCAAGCAAGAGATATGGTATTAAAAAAAGTAGAAGATATGATGAGCTTAGAAATTGCCGCCATCATTAAAGACAAAGAAACAGAAGCTAAATTAGAAGCAGATAAAAAGTCAAAAGCAATTATTTTATCAGCCATGCAAAGATATGCTTCTGATGTAGCAAATGAACAAACAGTGACAGTTGTAACACTACCTAATGATGATATGAAAGGTCGTATCATTGGTCGTGAAGGTCGTAATATTCGTACCATTGAAGCTGTCACAGGTGTAGATCTTATTATCGATGATACACCAGAAGCAATTGTATTATCTAGTTTTGATCCATTACGTCGTGAAATTGCTAGAATCACAATTGAAACTTTAATAAAAGATGGAAGAATTCATCCAGCTCGTATTGAAGAATTATATGATAAAGTCAGTGAAGACATGCATGCGAAAATATTAGAGTATGGAAACAACGCTTTATTTGAATTGGGAATTACAAAGGTAGAACCAGAACTGGTCGAATTAATTGGTAAATTACATTTTCGTACTAGTTTTGGACAAAACGCTTTACAACATTCTATAGAAGTTGCCAATCTAGCAGGGCTTATGGCCAGTGAAATTGGAGAAAATGTATTACTTGCGAAAAGAGCAGGTTTATTACATGATATCGGGAAATCGATTGATCATGAAGTAGAAGGTAGCCATGTTCAAATTGGTGCTGATATTGCCCGTAAATATCATGAATCAGATGTTGTTATCAATGCCATTGAATCTCATCATGGCGACACAGAAGCAACAAGCGTCATTGCTGGATTAGTTGCTATCGCTGATACATTATCTGCATCTCGTCCAGGAGCTAGAAATGATTCATTAGAAAACTATATGAAACGTTTATCGGATTTAGAAAATATCGCAAATGATATTCCAGGTGTTGAAAAAACATATGCTGTACAAGCAGGTAGAGAATTACGTGTCCTTGTAAAACCAGAAGAAATTAGTGATCTAGAAAGTTATAAAGTAGCACGTGATATTAAAAATAAAATCGAAGAAGAAATGCAATATCCTGGTACAATTAAAGTAACAGTAATTCGTGAAGTAAGAGCAACAGAAGAAGCAAAATAACTTGCTTCTTTTTGTTAGAATATGATATATTAGATATAGTAGAAGACTCGAGAGGTGTAGTAAATGAAGAGAG
>CAJKWD010000055.1 GCA_905203475.1 uncultured Acholeplasmataceae bacterium | reverse complement strand
TAAACCATACAATAAGTCGAAAAAATGAAAAATTTTCACTTCATTTTTATTTATGGCGGAAGAACAACAGGATCTTAGTCCAGAAGAACAACAACAGATACAATTAGTATGTGATGGAATTAAAAAGTATATTGAAAATATGGCAATACCAGATACCGCTAAACAGGATTATCTTACTGGTGTGTTCTATAAATATAAAGATAATCCAATAATTTATAACTACATTTTACAAGCAAGAAATTGGCTCGAGAACAATCCATCTTCTAAATTCACCATTAATAGGCTTAATCATTTTGTTAAGAATCTTAAGCCCACTATGAAAGCTTCTACTTATGAGGTTCCAAAGTATGAATCTCAATTTAGCTATAGAGATAAAGTCTTCTCTGGGGATAGCTACACCCCTCATAAATGGAAGTTAGGGAAGGATGTTAACGAACCTGGTTTCGCTACAGGCATGGATGATCTTTCCCGTATTATTCTTGATGCTAAATCAGATGTAAAGTATAATAAGAAGCTTTCTACAGAAATGGGTGCACAATATTGGGTTCAACAAAAGAATAAAACTCAACCGCCAGGTAAGGAATGGAAAGTTTATGTTACAGATTTAAATGAAGATAATGTTCCTGAAATTGTTATTACAGATGCAAACGGTAATATCAGATATGTAAATGGTTGGCATTTAGGAAAATCTAAAGGTCTTTTAAATACAGCTCATCAAAATTATATTGATACACAATTTGGTACCCCTTCGCAAATTGCTATTAAAAGAAGGCAAGGTAATATTGGAAAAGGAGATTTGTCTCTTAAGAGATGGATCTATGATAATACAAAGGTTGATGAAGATAATCCATATGGTCCTTTACTTGTTTCAAATGTTTTAGCAAATGCAGGTTATAAGTCGAGAGCTTTGAATACATGCAACATATTTATGAAGTATGTTACAAAAGATTTATATGATGAAGTAATGACAAAATATGCAACAAAATATGCACAAGATCCATTACGTTTCAAGGCATTAAAATCAGCCGCAAGTATTATTTCGATTAATGCGAAGTGTTATGCAAGATTTGTCTCAAATCCAGTCTATAAAGAACTTTCAGAAGAAAGACATATGTCAGATAAGCAAATGAGAAAGAAATATCCGGGTTCTAATGTCTCTCCATTTTCTGATGAGTGTTCTAAAAGAATTGGTTATATTATTAGTGATGAAAATCAAAAAAAGGGAATAAAGGAAGTAATCGAAAAATTCATTGATCAAACAGAAGCAGTCCTCGCCACGGAAGGTCAGTACGGCCATAAAGATTACGTAGAACCAGCTGACTGGAAGGATAGACGTGTTAATCAAAAATCATTTGATTATAATAAATGGCGTGGCATAAAATTTCAATGAATAAAACAAATTAATTAAATTTTTTATTTACCATATCCTAGAGCTCCGCCTACTTGTTGTACAATTCCTCCTATTTGAGCTCCCATTTGCGGATTACCAAATTTTGCTCCTACTGCTGTTCCAATTACAGGAGCTAGTTTCACCGCAGTATTTAACATTGGTTTACCTACTTTTTTAATAGTTCTTCCAAGAGGCTTAAATATTTTATTTTTAAACCACCTACCGGCAGAACTTAAACCTTTCTTAATTTTATTCCAAAAACCCCAGGCCATAAAAAATAATGAAAATAGTTTTTACTTATATAAAGGCTTAATCATACCTCCGCTTTCATCGTAACCTTCATCATCTTCATCATTTATATTTGAGTGTAATAATTTTAATTCACGCATTGAAGGTCCCTTAGAAATTGTGTCTACTATTCCATGAGCAAAATTACCACTCTTTCCTATCTTTGGAGCTATAAAATCTATACCAGCATCAATTAAATCTTTATTATTCTTAACGAAATTAACACCCTTATTTATAGCAGGTATAGCTTTCGACTTTACTTTCTCAAATCCTTTCTTGATTTTATTCCATATACCCCACGTCATTTAAAATAATGAAAATATTTTTCATTTCATTTTTAATGTTGTACAACAACGCGCAGTAC
>CAJKWD010000054.1 GCA_905203475.1 uncultured Acholeplasmataceae bacterium | reverse complement strand
AAAAAAGGAACAATGGCTTTAAATAACGGTATATTAAATTATCCGGTGCTTAGAGGTTCGCTCTAAATTATTAGGCGGAGTACCCTCTAAATTATCGTGGGGATGTGAATCATCCCCTTTTTTGATACAATTTTACTGTCTGGGCCTGATTAAATTATTATTATGAACAACGAATTATTAAAACTATTTGATATCAAGGATGATGTTGTTGAAACATTTACTGTAGATCATAAAGAATCTAATTATGAAATCGATATTAGATTCAAGCCATCTAGATTTTCATGTCCTACATGTGGCAGCACTCATTTCATTAGTAAAGGCAATAAGAAAAGATCTATTGTATCTGTACCTGTTAATGATAAACCTGTAAAGATGGTTACTTATGTTAAAAGGTATAAATGCATTGACTGTAATGCTTCTTTTTCTGATGTAAATCCTATTGCTTATGGTGATTGGTCTTTTACTAGAACAGCTATCATTTCTATTCTAAACAGGTTAAAACCTTATAATGCTACTTATGCTTCCATTGCTAGAATGTTTGGTGTTTCTTCTACCAGAATCATGGAAATATTTGATACTTTTGTCAGAATTAAAAGACATAGCCTTCCTAGAGTTCTATTGATTGATGAATTTCATTTCTCTAGAAACTCCAAATATAAATATCCTGCTATCCTTATGAACTTTGAAAACAATTTGATTATTGATATCGTTGAATCCAGAACACATGATATCATGTCTGACTATCTATTTAAGATTGATTTGGAAGAAAGAAAAAAGGTCGAATACATATGCACTGATATGAGCTTTATATTCAAACCCTTACTAAAGACATATTTTCCAAATTCGACCTTGCTTGTTGACCATTTTCACGTTACCAGACTAATAAATGATCAACTCAATCATACTCGAAAAAGAATTATGCGTAAATATGTTAAAAATAAAAAATCCAGAGAATACAGATTATTGAAACATCGTTACAAGATACTGTTAAAATCCAAAAATAACATAGACAATGAAACGTTCAAGTATGATAAGATAATGGAATGTCATGTAACTGAAAACATGATACTTGAAACTTTACTAAGCTTTGATGATGAACTTAGACAGGCCTATAATGCCAAAGAAGAATATTTGATATTCGATCAAGTTTCAAAAGGAGAAGTCAATAATTCTAATAAAAGAAAGGAACTCGATGCAGTAATTAAAAAATTCAAACATACACATGTGGAAGAAAGTATAAGTGTTGCAGTGACGCTTGAACATTGGAAAGAAGAAATACTAAACTCTTTTACATGGATAAATGACAGACGTATATCTAATGGACCATGTGAAGGTAAAAACAATTATGTAAAGAAGATCTTATCCAATGCAAATGGTATGTCCAATTTTCAACGTGCAAGAAACAGAATCCTATATTCTCAAAACAAATATGAAACTTACACAATGAATGAACATACAGACAGAATAAAACGTATAGGAAATCCTAGAGGAGCCTACAAAAAATAAAATAAAAATAGAAAACAAATAAAAGGAGGAAAACCAGGACCAGACATCATCCTAATTTTCCTCTTAAAAAAGCACAGAATATTTTAGAGGGAATACTGATTCCACATCAATATCCCCCTTAATAATTTAGAGCGAATTTCGCTAAAGCACTCGATTATTTAGAGCGCCAAAATAATCTTTAGAAGATGGGTGAATGATGAAGACAAAAGCTCAAAGCCATAAAATGATAGTTACGGTGCTGGTGATATTAATATACTTTTTTCTTTTTTAAGATAATAATTGCTAGTAATGATACCAAACATCCCATTGTAAGTAATTCAACTGGTGTTTGATCACCTGTTTTTGTACTCTTTTGAGTTGTTGTTTGTGCGTTTTTAGTAGTTTTTTTATTTGTATTTGACACACCTTCAACACTTTCGTTTTTCTTATTATCTACATTTGTTTGACTATCTTTATTTTCTGTACCAGTATTTGGTTTTTGATTATCATCACTACCTGTTCCTGGGTTTGGTTTTTCATTATCATCTTTTCCTGTTCCTGGATTTGGATTTTCGTTATCATCTTTTCCAGAATTTGATTTAACAACTGTAAATATTGTATCTACATTTCCAGCAGTTGTTTGAATTTCTACTTTATGTTCTCCACTACTTAAAGTTTTTAAATATTCATTAGTTAATACAACTTTTGAAT
>CAJKWD010000053.1 GCA_905203475.1 uncultured Acholeplasmataceae bacterium | reverse complement strand
AGAAAAAACTATAAAAAGATTGAAAAAAGAAGAGATTGATTTATAATAAGACTTGCCAGGGGCGCAAAATGCTGAGAAAGGTGAAAACCTTGTCCCTTATAATCTGAACTAGGTAATGCTAGCGTAGAGAGTGCAAAATAGTTTATTTGCCTTTTTGCGTATGTAAAAAGGTTTTTATTTTGCCTCATTTTTTAAAGGAGGATGACTATGAATATTAAATTAACTACGAAGAATATGGCTTATATGGCAATGTTTGCGGCAATGCAAGTTGTTTTAGAATATTGCACAAAATTTTATGAGATGCCAAAAGGTGGTAACTGTGCTTTTTCACTTGTTGCAATTATTTTATGTGGCTATTTGATGAACTGGGGATATAGCTTAATTGTTTCTCTTGTTTGTTTAGGACTTCATTTTGCGTTAGGTCTTGCTACATTCTATGGTCCTTTATCGGTAATCTTTGATTATTTATTACCAATGGTTTTAATTGGACTTACACCACTTATTCCTTTATTAAAAGTAGGTAAGTATGAATTACCTGTTGGAATTATCGTAATGGGTGGTTTAAAAACGATTTGTCATTTGATTTCAGGATGGTATGCTTTCCAAACACCATTACAAGAAAACTTAACTTATAACTTACCTTATAATATTGCAACAATCATTGCTTGCTTTATTTTGTTTGTGATTTTATATCCAAGACTTAAAAAAGCAGTTCATTTATAAGACTCGTTTCGAGTCTTTTTTTCTTTGAAAGAAAGATGAATTTGTGTATAACCTGACTTTGGTATCCAGCATTAAAATATAGTGATAGTAAAAAAGCAGTAGGAATTCAAGATAGAATCTCTATTGCTTTTTCGTTTAAATCTTATAATTGAATATCTGTCTAATTTGCCGCTCTGTCAAATAGTAATTTGTAAGTGGAAGATTTGTAATCTTTTCGAATTCTTTTATAAATTCACTTGATGCCGTTACATTGATATATTTACTTTCACCTTTGACCACCTTAAAGCTTCTAATGAATTTCATGATTTGATGTGTGCTGTATTGATTATCCAATATCTTAAACTGGAATATTCTTTCTAACAGTACGGCAAGATAACAGATCAGGAAGTGTCCCTTTATGCTGTTTTCTTTTTGAAGAAATACAGGGCGTGCATCTAAATCAGACTTCATTATTCTGAAGGATTCTTCTATCCTCCATAGATTGTGATATGTATTATAGATATCAATATCATCCATATCCTTTTCTGAAGTAACAAGCATATTGTATCCTGCAAACTTTAGCTCTTTTTCAATCATTGATTCGTTTATTGAGGCCTTGGCTTTCTCTCCGTCTTCATCAATGAAATCGACATACTTTCCTAAATCTCCATATTCTGATCGTTTTGCCTGACTGTAACAGAGGTTTCTTGCTTTTTCAATCTGTTTGGCTATTTCATATTTTTTCTTTGAGGCCAGTTTTGGATTATAGGTAACAAGTCTTTTTTCTGTAAAGCAGAGGGTTTTCTTTTTACCATCTATTTCAAAAGTGTATGGAAATTTTTCGACACATGATTTATATCTGTATAACAGTGTGCCATCTCTGCTTCTTACATCCTTCCAATCATCATTATCCAACAGTACCCATGTCTTTTCTTTTTCAGGTAAGGATTTTACTGATTTTGAGAAGAGATAGCCATCTCCGTTTTCTTTGGAAAAGGCGATATTCTGTGCACAGTTCAATCCTTTATCTGCAACATGGATGGTTTTCCCTGTGATTTGATTTTTATCTTTCAGTTTTTTGATGACATTTCTCAGTATGGGCTTTTCACTTTCGTTGCCAGGAAACAGTTCCATGCCAATAGGAATTTGATTTGCATCAAGAAGCAGTCCTAAGCCGACAATGGGATCTTTTCTGTTTTCTTTAGAAGGACCTTTTCTTCTAAAGTCATCTTCTCTGTCTATTTCAAAATAAAAATTACTGCAGTCAAAGTAGGTCTTGGAAGTATTGATATCATAGAATTTCTTTGTCTGTTCATTAAAGATTTCGATAAACTTGCCGTAGTCATTGCCGATGAATTCAAGACCATCAAGAAGCTGATCATAAGAAAAGTGAACGCCGTCTCTTAGTTGAGGAAGGACCTCATGAAAAGTTCTATGCTTACTGCATGGATTAACAAGACGAGCATAGATAAGAGATGAAAGAAGTTCGTAAAGGTCAAACTCAAAAGAATTATGCAGATTGAAATAGTCGACATACTTTTTGATATCCATTTTATTCATCATGGATATGAATGGAAAATATCCAAGATAGAGTTCAGGAGAATGATCGGAAATCTTAAGAGAATTCTTGTTTTTATTATTTTTGTTGAGTTCATCCACTTCTTTTTGAAAATAGGCAATAGGATCATCGATACCTTTGGCTTTCCAAGTTTCAACAGAAGCAAGTGATTTATAGGTGCGATGAGCACCACCATGCTTTTGAGGAGAGTAATAACTTTCAACGATGGAAAGATAGGTACGACCTTTAAGAGTAGATTTTTTAAGGAAAAAAGCCATAGAAACACCTCCAATAATATATCACTACTATCACTATATAAATTATAACA
>CAJKWD010000052.1 GCA_905203475.1 uncultured Acholeplasmataceae bacterium | reverse complement strand
ATTATAAATAAAATTAGTATCTGGATTCTTGTATTAATATCTTTCATTGTTTCTTTTTGTTTGAAACAAATTAAAGTATTCATCCCTATTGATGTTGGAGTATCTATATATTTAGGATGGTTAACTTTAATTTTATTAATAATCAATGAGGCTCGAAGCATTGTAGAAAATCTTATTGAGTCTAATGTGAAGGTTCCAAAATGGTTATCTAGTAGCTTAGAAGTATATCAAAATAGTGTAGAATCTATGGTTAAAAAAGAGAAATAAAGTTAGCGTAAAAAAAATCCGTATATTTAAACGAAGGACAAGTCGTTAGTTAGACTTGCCCTTCCTTCTAATTATTTTCTACTCTATAATATGTTCCATTAATTGGATTATACGTATAATAAATTTGTCCATTTGGTCCATAAGAGACATATTTTGGTTGACCTTTATAAATTTCAATGCCATGTGTTTGTCCGGGAGTTTGACACCCCTTTTCACAACTGATCTTAAACACAGCGCTTAAACTAGCGCTTTTCTTTTACTTTTTTTGTCAAATTATTTGTTTTTGTATATCGTATTATCTCGTATTCTGCGATATAATTGTATTAGGTGATATTTATGCGTGTTACAACTACTAAATCTAAAACAGATGAATCTTTTTATATCAATTATGCTTTCATCAACGAAAAAGGAAAAAGCACTTCAAGAATCTACAAGAAGCTCGGTAAACTTTCTGAACTTTCTAAAAAACTGAATACAGATAGAGATGGTGTTATGGCCTGGGCAAGAGAACAGGCTCGTATAGAAACTGAAAAATATAAAAAGGAAAATGAATCCGTTTCTATCGCTCTTAATCCAAATATTCCAATCAAGAAGGATCAGCAGAACAATTTTAATTGTGGCTATCTTTTTCTACAAAGCATTTATTATTCTCTACATTTGGATAATATCTGCAGAAACATCAAAAACAGACATGATTACGAATACGATTTGAACGCAATTCTTTCCGATCTGATATATGCTCGTTTTTTAAACCCAACGAGTAAGTTAAGTTCATTTAAGTATTGTCATTCGCTTCTTGAACAACCTACTTATCATTTACACGATATCTACAGAGCATTAACTGTTCTAGCTGAAGAGAGTGACTATATTCAGGCAGAGCTTTACAGAAATTCAAACTACATCCATAAAAGAAATACACGCGTTCTTTATTATGACTGTACAAATTATTATTTCGAAATCGAACAGGAACGTGGAGATGCCAAGTACGGTAAAAACAAAGAAAACAGACCAAATCCAATAGTAGGTATGGGATTGTTTATGGATGCCGACGGATTCCCTCTATCATTTGATCTGTTTCCTGGGAACCAAAATGAACAGCTGACATTAAAAGACCATGAGCATAAAGTCATCAATGATTTTCAATGTTCTCAATTCGTTTATTGTTCTGATAGCGGACTTGGTTCTAAGAAAAACCGTCTTTTGAACACAACAGGCGGAAGAGCTTACGTGATTACACAATCTCTTAAAAAACTAAAAAAAGATGTTCGAGAAACAGCTTTATCTACATCGCAATATAGAAAGATTGGTTCCAACAAATTCATTGATTTGAATGACCTAGACGAAGAAGATCCAGAAGTTTTTAATTCTATCTACTACAAAGAAGTTCCATATGGCAGTAACGAGCTTTCTGAAACTTTAATTGTGACTTATTCGCCTAAATACAGAAAATATCAAACATCTATACGTCAGAATCAAATACAAAGAGCTCAAAAAATGATTACAGATAGCGGCAAGCCAAAAAAGAATCGTAAAGATCCTAACGATCCTGCTAGATTTCTTAAAAAACAGTCCTTCACGGACAATGGTGAATTAGCTGAAGATGAAATCTGGCAAATCGACCAAGAAGTTATTGAAAAAGAAGCAATGTATGATGGATTCTATGCCGTTGTTACAAATCTTGATGATGATGTTCAAGATATAATAGCCATCAACAAAAGAAGATGGCAGATTGAAGAATGTTTTAGAATTCTAAAATCAGATTTCGATGCCAGACCCGTTTATTTAAGAGACGATGATAGGATCAAAGCTCATTTTCTTATTTGTTTCATGGCCTTATTATTCTTCCGAATTCTAGAAAACAAACTAGAATATAAATATACAGCAGACCAAATTGTGGACACCATGAAAAAGATGAATCTTACATTATTAGAAGGATATGGATACATCCCATCCTATACAAGAACAGATATTACAGATGATCTTCATAAATTGTTTGGATTCAGAACAGATTACCAAATAACAAAAAAGCAGAAAATGAGAAACATCATACATCAAACAAAAGATAAGAAAAAAATACTATAATCCGCAACAACGCAAAAAAGTGGCTTAAAGCCTTTATACTAGGTCTTTGGACCACTTTATTTCTTTTCTGGCTGTCAAAGATAGGATTATAGCATCATTTGTAAAACGCATTTCTTTATTTTATCAAACAAATATGAATTTGGATCAATATGCGCCTTAACATCGATCACACGAGCTGAATTGATCCATTTTGCATCATTCAAAAACAATACGCTCGATTTATTCAACCCCTCAATTTCTGGTAAACGCATTAAATGACGCTTCCCTGCACGCAAGATTGGATCGTATGCCTTATGATATGCACTACTATTCCCACTCATAGGTACTACAAAAATTTTCCCATGCTTCATTGCCAG
>CAJKWD010000051.1 GCA_905203475.1 uncultured Acholeplasmataceae bacterium | reverse complement strand
AACAAAAATCTTTTAAACTTCTTTTATATATAAGGGAGTTATTACTTAAATACCCCCCCCCATGGTAACTTTTGGCTAACAAGAGCTCTCTTCATTTACTACACCTCTCGAATCTTCTACTATATCTAATATATCATACTTTATCCTTATTGAAAAGAAAAATATGTCTTATGACATATTTAATATTTCATCATTTTTTTCAAATACATTTCTGTATCTCTCTTCTTGATTGCTTCTCTTTTATCATAATTTTTCTTACCTTTACCAACACCTAATAATACTTTCGCATAATTTTTATTAAAATATACTTTTAATGGAATTAAAGTATAGCCATTTAAAGCAATTTTATCACGTAGCTTATAAATTTCTTTTTTATGTAATAATAATTTTCTAGTACGTGTTTCATCGTGATTGAATTGATTTCCTTCTTTGTAAATACTAATATGCATATTTAAAAGATATGCTTCATTATTTCTAATAACGGCATAGCTATCTTTAATATTGGCATTTCCTTGTCTTAATGATTTTATTTCTGTTCCTGTTAAGACAATACCTGCTTCATATGTATCTATAATTTCGTAGTCAAATTTTGCTTTTCTATTTACAATTTCCATGTTATCACCAACGTTTTCATTATATCTCATATTGAAAGATTTGACAATTTTTCACTTGGAATTTCATAAAGTCTTCATTTGTTTGATAACCAGTTAAATTATAATGCAGGGCTCTTAATGTAGAACCATGCGTTACAATTAAAATTGTCTGATTTTTATGTTCTTTTAATAATTTTATTAAGAATTCTCTCGTTCGGTTTAATAAGTGCCTTACTGGTTCTACTTCTTCATCGCTGGAATTTAATTCATAATCCCAGTATTTTTTAGATTGTTCTGATGTGATTGGATTCCCCTCTATTTTACCAAAATCACGTTCTATAAGCTCAGGAACAGCAATGATTGGGCATTTCCCTTCAATGATGATTTGAGCTGTTTTATAGGCCCTTTCTAAAGGAGAAGTATAACAGAGATCAAATGGTATATCATTTAGTTTTTCTTTCACCTGTTTTGCTTGTAAAATTCCTGTTTGATTTAATGGAATATCACTATCTCCTTGAATTTTATTTTCTAAATTCCAATCTGTTTCTCCATGTCTTACTAAATATAAAATCATAATTCACCCCTTAAATAAAGAGAGCATCTAATTAGATGCTTCTTTTTCTTGTTTCTTCATATCTTTCATTTCACTTAAAATAAAATCTACGGTTTTATTTTCTTTATTTGCATTTAATACAGTTACTTTTACTCGATCCCCTAAACGATATCTCTTTCCAGAGTTCTTTCCTACATATGAGAAAGTAGATTCATCGTAATAATATGTATCTCCTCTCATATTTTCATCGGCAATTAAACCTTCGATTAAGTTGTCTAATTCTACAAACATACCAAAGTTAAGAACGCTTGTAATCATACCTTCATATTCTTCTCCAATATGTTTCATCATATATTCAGCTTTCTTCATATCGTCTACTTCACGTTCACAACTAATCGCATTTCTCTCTTTTTCACTAGAGTGTTGGGCAATTGAAATTAATTTTAAATCCCATGTACGAATTGTTTCTGGATCTAATTGTTTTTCAAATAAATAAGTTCTTAATAGACGATGTACTGTTTGGTCAGGATAACGACGAATTGGGGACGTAAAATGAGTATAACATTTACTTGCTAGACCAAAGTGACCAATATTATTTTTATCATATACTGCTTTTTGCATACTTCTTAAAAGTAGACTAGAAAGTAAATGGAATAATTTGTTTTCTCTTAAACTATTTAATACTCGTTGCATCTCTTTTGGTGTAATATCATCTTTTTTATATTGAATGGAAATTCCTAATGTCTTTAAAAATTGAGCAAAACTTTCAATCTTTTCTTCGTTTGGTTTTCCATGAATACGATAGATAAATGGAAGTTCCATATAATAAATATGAGTAGCTACTGTTTCATTGGCAGCAATCATAAAATCTTCGATTAATTTTTCTCCCGTGCCTCTTTCTCTTACTTTAACATCAACTGCTTCTCCTTTTTCATCGACAATAATTTTTGCTTCGTCGATATCAAAGTCAATATAACCACGTCTTTCTTTATTTTTACGGAGAATATGAGCAAGTGTCTCCATTTCTTTTAAATCATCTACAAACGGTTCATAACCTGGTTCTACAATATTTTTTTCTAATATATTATTAACAGCTTTATAAGTCATTCTCTTTTTAGAGTTAATTACACTCTCGTAAATATCATAATCGACAACATTTCCCTGTTTATCGATTTCCATATCACAACTAATTGTTAAACGATCAACACCACCATTTAAAGAACAAATACCATTTGATAATTTATGAGGTAACATTGGAATGACTCTATCTGCTAAATAAACACTCGTCCCTCTTTCAAACGCATCTTTATCAATAACACCGTTTTCTTTGACATAGTGAGATACATCGGCAATATGAACACCCAATAAATAATGACCATTTTCTAACTTATCAATAGAGACTGCATCATCTAAATCTTTCGCATCATCGCCATCAATTGTAAAAATGACTTTATCTCTTAAATCTTTTCGTCCGACATACTCTTCTTCTGTTACTTCAAGGGGAATTTGTTCTACTGCTTCCATGACTTCATCAGAAAAAGTATCTTCAATTTCATATTTACTAACAATAGACAAAATATCGACACCTGGATCATTTTTATGTCCTAATATCTTAATAACTTCTCCTTTGTAATTACCCTTTTCTCCTTTTCCAATTAAACGAACAAGTACTTTATGACCATTCATTGCCCCCATTGTTTTACTTTGTTCGATATCAATGTGAATACTAATTTTTTTATCATCGGGATCAATATGTCCCATACCGCCTTTATAGTAAAACTCTCCGACAATTTGGTGCAATTTACGATCGATTACTTTAACGATCCTACCTTCTAAATCTAACCCTTTCTTAGAAGTGATTTCCACAACCACTTGATCGCCATGAATTGCTCCATTCATACAAGTAGGTGGAATAAAAACATCTTCATCTCCTTCAATATCTACAAAGCCAAATCCTTTTTTATTTCCAATTAATTTTCCTACTCTTAAATGACTGTTGTTAAATAACATATAGTTTCCTTTATTGGTATGGTAAACCTTTAAAGAATTTTCAAGATCTCTTAACACTCCTAGTAATTCTTTTAATTCTTCAGCAGTACGAATTCCTAAGATTGCTTCCAATTCTTCAATACTATAGGCACGTTCTTCTTCTTTTAATATTTCTAATACTCTTTCTTGCATAAGTCCATTGGGATCCATATACATTGTGTCTGAGAATGTATTATAGACAAGATTCTTCTTCATCTTTGTGACATATATTACACCTCGACTGGTCATTTCCTCGAATTTGGCGTATTCTATATATGCCC
>CAJKWD010000050.1 GCA_905203475.1 uncultured Acholeplasmataceae bacterium | reverse complement strand
TATTGTATCAAAAAGCCGCACCAAGTGGTGCGGTTGAAATTTCAATTTAGGAAAAGAGAATGAATAATTCTTTTTTTCTGTGAAAAAATATGTTATACTTATGATAATAGAGGATAAGAAGAAAAGGGGTAACAGTATGAATTTAGAAAGTCACGGAACCATTACACCACTTTTAGAAAATATTGTATATTATATCAATGGAATTCAAGATGCTAGAGAAGGAAAAATCAATGAAAATAGATTACAAACATTAGGTGATATTGCTCATGAATTTTATATGTATGGTGTAAAAGATGAAGGAAATAGTCGTATGATTGCATCGACAACAGGTACTATGATGG
This sequence comes from uncultured Acholeplasmataceae bacterium, assembly GCA_905203475.1. GTDB lineage: Bacteria > Bacillota_I > Bacilli_A > RF39 > UBA660 > UMGS2016. The sequence continues at coordinate 3,326 of CAJKWD010000050.1, read as the reverse complement.
AATCAGTATATCATAAAGCACTTTCTGTATTAAGTAGTTCTACAGCAATCTATCAAGCTACAAACATTGTTGAACCATTCATCATTCAAACACAAATGTCAGTGGAAAATAGTTTATTAGATCATACAAATGTTGAAGAGATGAAAAACGCTTTAGAACAATATCAATTAGATACAGAAGAATACGAAATACTTGCTAAACAGTTTGCTGAACTGTATTTAAGTACATTTAACAGTAAAATTATGATTGCTCAGAAAAAATTAATCAATGTCGCAAATGGAAAAAAAGCAGCAGAAGACTTAAGTGATTTTATTGATGGAATCCACGAAAGTAGAAAAATAAAAGAAAAAGAAATTTCATTGAAAAAATATAAGAAAAAGGGAAATATGTTTATACAAGGAATGATTGCCGATAAAACAAGTAGATCGGTAGCTACTGTCAATGGTGAAGTAGATACAGAAAAATATGATCAAACATTGTTATTATTGACAATAGATATAGCTCAAAGTGAAGCTAATAGTGATTTATCTGTATTAGATTATGAAGAGAGAAAAGCAGTTGGAACATTAAATGCAGAATTATTAGCACGTGATTATCATAAAACACATAAAGAGATAGATGATAGTTTAAAAACGATTGAAAATACTTTTTTAAATGGATATACAGATATGTACAACATGAAATTAGGAAAGACAAAATAGTTTGTCTTTTTTTTGGCTATTTGTTATAATAACGATAGAAGGTGAGATATGTGAAATATATCAATAAAAAAATGTTGAAATTATTATTGGGAACTGGTATTACATTATCAACATTAGGTGGTACTATTTGGTTTATGAATCAACAACCACAACAAGAGAAGACAGAGGAGAAGACAGAACCAGAACATATAGTTCCAAAATTTGAAAATAAAGAAGATACAATTAATTTTTCTCCTGCTGTTACGCTACCAAATATAGTAGATGAGAATTGGTTTTTTGCTTTTCAAGCAGGATTAGAAGATGCTAGAAGTGTAAATGTTCGTGAAACAGGTGCAATATATGAAAATGTACCAGAAGCATATCAAAGCAATCAAGTGGCATATCAAAGTGGTTGGGAATCTGAACTACTTCGTTATATGGATAATCATCCAACAGAAACTCCAACTAGAGATTCTATTATTACGAAAATTATGGATCAGACTAAAGTATCAGGATATCCAGAAATTATTAAGTTAGAATGTCCTGAATCTTATACCGAAGAGCAAAAACAAGCATGGGTAGATGGCTGTAATAAGATGATTATGGAAAGAGAAAAAGACGGTATTGAAATTGATCAAGATTATGTATTTAAAGCAGCTATCGCAATGGCTTGTAGAGAACAAGTCATGTATACTGGACAGGCAGTTGGTACTATGCCAGAAGAATTTGCAGGATTTGAAGAAGACTGGTTACGAGGTTGGAATCAAGTACTTGTAACGTTTTATACCTATGAAACAATGGACCGTAATAAACAAGATTATACTTGGGATGAAGTATATCAAATCGCTGTTGATATTGCTTATAACCCTGAAGTAAGAGCAAATGAGTTGAATCTATTAGCTCCAACATGTCCACAGCGATATAGTAGTATGTATGATGCATTTCAAGCAGGGTGGGATACTGCTTTAATGGAATACCAAATGAGTCAAAATGTAAAATAAAAAAACAAGCGTTTGAAATACGCTTGTTTTATTTTGTAAACCAAAAATTCATAAAATCATATTTATATACACGATAGATTAGAGTGTCATTTAATACATCGAACTTCGCAATTAAATTATGATTTTTATCATATTCCGTAAAAGTAGAGGTCATACCAGAATCAACAACAGTATTTCCATCTATATTTTGTACACTACTAACAATTCCAGAATAATCAACATCAAAACTATCTACTAATTCAAAGGTACCTTCATTCTCGTTGATTAAATATTTATAATATTGTGACTTGAAATTATCTCCTTTTTCAGCTTTTCTTTTTGTACCAATTCCAGGATAATTTTCTACCCAGTTAAAGTCAGGATTTGTTGTTGCTTCTCCATAGTTATTATTATAGAAATAAATATAATATTCACCATCTGCAAGACTATCGTCTTTCTCTAATGTAATAGAGTGTTGTCCACCTTGTAATGTGAAATCACCAATTTGCGTTAATAAATAATGACTATATTCAGTATCTTTCCAGAATGCTTCAGATCCAATTAAATAATCAATCTTTGGCTCTTCATAAATATTTGACATCTTAATAATCGTTGAAGTCTCTCTAGAACTTAATAAAATACTATTATTTTCTTCATCATATTGAATTGCATTAATGTGAATCCAATCTAATTGATCTTTCTTTTTAGGAAGTACAGTTGTTTCTTTATAAGATGCAAAATAATCTTTTAAATCAATTAACTTAGTAACATCACCCGTTTCTAAATCAAGTGATAATACTAAATCTTCTACCGTATCTGCCCCTTTCTCATCGGCTAATACAAGTAATGTATTATCTTTTCCAAATACATAATCATGATGCATCTCATAATTACCAAGAGAATAAATTCTTTCAACTTGTCCTAAACGATTCATTGCTGCAATCTTATTCATACCAACACTCATATAAAGTAAATCATCTTTAAATAATAAACGATCAGCACGATATCCTGTAAAAGGGATTTCCGAACGAATTACACCATCATTATCATAAAGACATAAGAAATATGTTTTATTAGAATCGTTTCCTAATACCGCATATAATCCATTTGCCAATTTTTCTTTACTTTTTCCATCCTCTTTATCTAATTTTACTTTTTTATTACTTAGTAAACTATCAGCTTGAATATCAATTGATTTAGTCTTAATCACATCTCCATCAGCATTTAATAATTCTAATGTAATATGATTTACTTTATCTGGAATTAATCCAGTTAATAAATATTCATGTTCTGTAGTTAGATTATTTTCACCATCGTTATATAAAGTATTTGTATAATCTTTGATATCACTGTTATCAATATGAACAGTATATCTTAATTTACTTGGTGTAGAAGTGTGAAAATATACATAAAGAGAATTGGTATTTGTCTGATAAGGATTCATAATCATAAGAGAATTTTGAAATGAATAATTTCTAATTTTTTTAATTTCTTCAATTTTCTCATCTCGTTCTTCTTGAAACTTCTCAGTATAAACAGTTTTGTAATCTTCCGTTTGAAATCGGTATAAATAGCCTCCATTTACTTTGCGATACCCACTGCGTTCATTTTTAATTCCAATTGCTAGAACTACTGCCAAAATAATAATTGGTATTAAAAAATATAA
>CAJKWD010000049.1 GCA_905203475.1 uncultured Acholeplasmataceae bacterium | reverse complement strand
TTAACAGCTTATAAGCTTGCTTTTTTAAATCCAGAAAGTGAAATGTATACAGGGAAAGTGATTTTAGAATTATTAGATGCTAAATCTTTTCATGAAGAAATGCTATTTTCACAACCAATTGATTTTAAATGGGCTAAATATCATATAAAAGAACGTTTATATGATGGACACAAAGGAACTTATGGAAGAATTATGCATGTAACAGGGTGCTATCATTATCGAGGAGCTGCACTTTTAGCAGCTAAAGCAGCTGTTTATGCTGGAAGTGGATTGGTTACGGTTTGGTCTAATGAAAAAGTAATTGATTCTTTAAGTTTATTTTGTCCAGAGGCAACATCATGTCAAAGACATTATTTTGATGAACATTTATTACAAGGGAAAGAAGCAATTCTTATAGGAAGTGGACTTGGTTTAAATGAAGATAGTGAACGTTTTGTCTGTGAACTTTTAAGTCATACACAAGTTCCAGTTGTGATTGATGGTGATGCCTTGACCATTCTTGCAAAACATCCAGAGTTATTAGAAAATCATCATTCCTCTTGGATTTTAACACCACATCATGGAGAATTTAAAAGATTTGTGGATTTTAAGCAAACAAGTGAAATGGTAGATCAAGCGAATGCATTTGCAAAAAAATATCATGTTACCTTAGTTTTAAAAGGTCCACATACTCTTATTAGTGATGGAAATGAAACATATCGTATTATGTCAGGAAATAAAGGAATGTCATCTGCAGGTATGGGGGATACACTTGCTGGAATTATTAGTAGCTTTTTAGGACAAGGTTATTTGCCAAAAGATGCGGCTATTTTAGGAACGTATTTACATGGTTTATGTGGTGATGAAGTCTATAAAGAAAATTATACGGTTGTTGCTTCAAAAGTAATTGACCAAATTCCTCAAATGATGAAAAAATTGAACAAAAATAGGAGCGCAATCCCCTTCCTCTAAGCGAAGCGTAGGGAGGGGTCTAGCTCCTTTTATAGTTTTTATAATAGATGTTGTTTTAGACGTGTAGCTGTGATACATTATAAGTATAAAAGACGTTCAGTCGTACTTAATTTTAGAAAGGATATTGCTATGGAACTTGATACTAATAATCATTCAGTGTTCATGCTTAATTATCATTTAATTATGTGTGTCAAATACAGGAATAATGTTATTGATGATGCTATCTCATTACGGCTTAAAGAGATATTTAAAAACATATGCCTTAATTATAATATTTCGTTGGAAGAATGGAATCACGATAAAGACCATGTTCATATACTGTTCAGAGGGCAGCCTAATAGTGAGATTTCTAAATTTATCAATGCTTATAAATCAGCAAGCAGTAGACTTATAAAAAAAGAATATCCAGAAATCAAGAAACATTTATGGAAGGATATGTTCTGGTCACAAAGCTATTGTTTGATATCTACAGGCGGGGTGACCGTAGATATCATTAAGGAATATATTCAAACGCAAGGAAGGAGGTAAAATATATGTCAAAAGCAAACAAAAGTAACAAGGCAATTAAATATAGACTCTATCCAAATGATGAACAAAAAGTCATGTTTGCAAAAACTTTTGGTTGCTGTCGTTTTGTCTATAACCAATTACTTGCCTTACAAAAACAAAGATACAAAGATGGAGAATCCCATCTTTCTAAGCTTAAATCAAATGAGTTCGCTACTCGTACATTAAAAAAAGATTATGATTTTCTCAAAGAAATAGATAAATTTGCTGTTTCAAATGCCGTTTTTCATTTAGCAGACGCCTATGACAGATTTTTTAAAAAACAAAATCATTTCCCTAAATTCAAAAGCAAAAGAAAATCTAAAAAGTCGTATACAACAAATTTTACCAACAACAATATTCTTATTGGTAAAAATGTCATAAAGCTTCCTAAAGTTGGAATGGTCAAAGCTGTTATTCATAAGCTGCCTAAAGATGATTGGAAGCTTAAATCTGTTACTGTCTCTCAAGATAGTGTCGGTAACTATTTTGCTTCCGTTCTTTTTGAATATGAACAGGAAGACATCCCATCTGTTTCCAAATCAAGTACAAATGCTATTGGACTTGACTATAAATCTGATGGACTTTATATGGACAGTAATGGGAATAAAGCAGGAGTTCATAAATACTATCGAGAAAGTCATAAGAAGCTTGCTAAACAACAAAGAAGACTTTCACGAAAAGCAGGTTCTAAAAAGAATGAAACAAAATCAAGCAACTATTTTAAACAAATGAGAAAAGTAAACAGAATCTATAGAAAAATAGCGAATCAACGTCTCGACAGTCTTCATAAGAAATCTACTGAGATAGCCAATCAGTATGATATCGTATGTGTCGAAGACTTAGATATGAAAGCTATTGGAAATAAAGGTTTTGGCAATGGAAAAGCGACATTCGACAACGGTTATGGAATGTTTCTTAATATGCTTGATTACAAGCTTAAAGAAAGAGGTAAATATTTTGTAAAAGTTGACAAGTGGTACCCTTCTAGCCAAATCTGTCATTGCTGTGGAAGTGTAAAAAAACTCGACCTAAAAGACCGAGTTTATACATGTGATTGTGGCTATACTGGAGACAGAGACCATAATGCAGCAATCAACATACTTACAGAAGGATTGAGGATTCTTCAGTCCTTATAGATAAATTATAAAAGTAGGCTTGGGACGAGCCAAACTTATACGCTTGTGGACACTGTGTAAGACCTATAATGTATTGTCATTAGAGGCTGTAGTGGTTGAAGCAAGAAGCTCCGACTTCTAAACGAAGTGTAAGTCGGAGTAGTTCACACAAGATTGATTACGAAACGAACACGTTTCGTAATTTTTTTTACCTTTTTTAAAAAATAAAAAGAAAAAGATCAAAAAATTGTCTATATAATAATAGGAGGAAAAACTAAATGGAAAAAGTATTAGAAATCACATCAAATGATCATATTATCATGATCGATAAACTCTGTAAAAGAATATTAGGGCATCCTGAAATCTTAGGAAGAATCATTAAAGGTTTTATTAAAGAAGCTAAGGATGTATCTTTAGAAGAAATCATTGAACTTATTAAAGAAAAGAAGGATCGGGAAGGGAATTTTTATTTCCAACAGCTAAATAATGTCATCGATATTGCTCATCATGGAAGAGTGGAATTTGATTATTTCTGCTGTATCAATCTGCCACAAGCTGATGGAACAATGAAAAGAATTTATCTAGATGTAGAGATACAAAATGTAGAGAATCCCGGCTATGCCCCACTAACAAGAGGAAATGATTATCTTTCAAGAATGATTACCAGTCAAAATGGAAAGGAATATGATTATAGAAACTATGATGGGATGAAAAAGACCTATGTCATATGGATACTTCCACAAGCTGCTAAAAAGCGAGATGGACATGTCAATCGCATAAACTCTAAATTAGAAAATATCAGTGGAAGTACTATTGAAAGGTTAGAAAGTTATGATAAAAGCGAACAGATTATGATATACTTAAATAAAGATCATGATATCAAAGATAAGTATGAAGATAGTGATTGGATCAAGACACCATTAGTCATATTTTTAAATAATACATACGATCTTTTGATAAAGAAAGAAGTTATGAAAGAATATGGATTTGAAGAAATAGAGAAGGAGGTTAAAAAGATGTGTAATTTAGGAGAAATGATAGCCAGAGAAAATATAGAAAAAGGACATTCTATTGGGCTTGAACAAGGACAAAAATTGGAAAGAAGAAAGAAAAATATTGAATTAATAACAAATTTGATGAATAGCTTAAGTATTTCATTTTCAAAAGCGGTTGAATTGTTAAAAGTTTCTAAA
>CAJKWD010000048.1 GCA_905203475.1 uncultured Acholeplasmataceae bacterium | reverse complement strand
GAGATAGAATTAAAGTATTAAAAGTGGTGCGGTTGAAATTACAATAAAAAAAAACTCCTGAATGACCAGGAGTTTTTTAGCAATATTTATGGTGCGAAAGATGGGACTTGAACCCACACAGAATATATCTACAAGCGCCTGAAGCCTGCGCGTCTACCAATTCCGCCACTTTCGCAAATGATATGAAAAACACCACACAAATGTGTGATGATAATACTTATGGTGCCGACTGAAGGACTTGAACCTACGACCTACGCGTTACGAGTGCGTTGCTCTACCAACTGAGCTAAGTCGGCTTGTTAAGACAAATTCATTATATCAAAACAAAAAGAGAAAAACAAGTATTTTAGAGTAAAAATCATTTCTATTCTACTTGTTTTTATGTTACACTATTACTAGTGGTGATGGATATGGAAAAAAAATCATTAATGCCTGCAGATACTTATATTGTGACATCGAAAACCATTTTATCAAATGAAGATCATAAACTACTCACTAGTTTATATCAACCGATTGTTGGGGCTATGTCAATTAGTCTTTATTTTAGCTTATGGTCTTATCTAGATGGAAGTGAATGTATTTCTGTAGAGTGGACCCATCATCAATTAATTGCTAACATGGGAGTAAAACTTTCAGAAATCGAAGTAGCACGTAATAAGTTAGAAGCCATTGGCCTTTTAAAAACTTATTTTAAAGAAGACCATATCAATCATTATATTTACCAATTATATGCTCCCTTATCTAGTAAAGAATTCTTTAGTAATCCTATTTTAAATACAACATTACAGAATAATGTCGGAATGAAAGAATATGAGAAATTAATCGAACGTTATCAAATTCCTAAATTACCACTTCAAGAATATCAGGATATTACATGCAAGTTTAGTGATGTGTTTGAAAGCATTTCAACATATCAGATTAATGAAGAAGATAATTTCAAACAAAGAGAAAAGAGACAGTTGGAATTAACTTCTAAAATAGATTTAGAACATGTATTATCTATGATACCAGAAGATTACTTTCAAATATCTAGCGTTACAAGAGACATGAAAGACTTTATCTATAAATTGTCTTTTATTTATGATTTTGATGATGAATCTCTGTTGCGTATTTTAATGAATTCTATTAATGAAAAGAAAATGATTGATAAAGATTTATTAAAAAACCAAGCAAGAAATTTCTATCGTTTCGAAAATGGGGGAAAAATGCCAACCTTAGTATATAAAAATGAACCAGAAACAAAACGTATGAGTCACAATGTTCCCATGAGTAAAAAAGCAAAGTTAATTTATCAATTTGAGACTACAACACCACATGATTTTTTAGCTCTCAAGTATGGTGGTATAGAACCGACAAAGCAAGACTTAATGATACTTGAATATCTATTAGTTGATTTAAAATTAAATCCTGGTGTGGTCAATGTTTTAATTGATTATGTATTAAAAATTAATCATAATAAGTTAACAAGAGCATTCATTGAAACAATTGCAGGACAGTGGTGTAGGGAACATATAGAAACAGTAGAAGATGCGATGAATCAATGTATCAAAGAGAAGAAGAGAAAAGACAGTGCCCCTAAAACAACAAAACAAATTGTCAAAAAACCAAAATGGTTTGATGAAAAACCACAAGTAGAATTGGCAACTCCAGAAGAAATGAAAGAAATGGATGAATTTTTAAAGCAATTCGAATAGAGGTGATGATATGAAGACAGTCACAGAAGCAATACCTAAGAAACAAATTAAAAATTTAGATCGTATTTTGGATAAAGAATTTAATCAAGCACTTACAAACCCTATTTTTGAAGAATTAGTTTCTAAATTACAGATGGATGTCAATATTTTAAAGAGTTATACTTCTTCTTTACAAGATTGTGCTGAGGAATATGAACATTGTAAAAATTGTAAGAGTTTACTTTCTTGTCCTAATAAAATTATGGGACATTGTTATTTACCAATGAAAAATGGAAATGGTCTAGAATTCGGTTATAAAGCTTGTAAAAAATATAAAAGAAAACAAAAAGAAGATCAATATTTAAAAAATATGTATTTATATCATGTGAGTGATGAATTATTACACGCTTCAATGAAAGATTATAAAAAAGATCCGAAACGTATTCCTATTTTTAAATGGGAACAACAGTTTTTAAAAAAGTTTGAGAAAGATTCTCATCAAAAGGGCTTATTTTTACATGGTTCATTTGGTAGTGGTAAAAGCTATATTTTAGCAGCTTTATTTCACGAATTAGCCAAGAAGAATTATCAATGTGCGATTATCTTTTGGCCTGAGTATTTAAATCATAATCGTGGTTTATATCCTTCTGAATTTTCTGAAAGTATAGAGAAAATGAAGAAAGTGCCACTTCTATTAATCGATGATATTGGGGCTGAAAACACAACACCTTGGGGTAGAGATGATGTACTCATGCCACTGTTACAATATCGTATGGATCATAAATTAGCAACTTTCTTTACTTCTAATTTAAACTACGAAGAATTAGAGGAACACTTTAGCATTTCTAAGAATAAAGTAGATCTGGTAAAGGCTAGAAGAATCATGGAACGTATTCGTTATTTAACAGATGAAATTGAATTAGTGAGTGATAATTTAAGAAATTAATCACTCTTTTTATTTTTATGCATAGAATAGTATAAATTGACAAATAGGGTAGTTTATGTTAGAATGCTACCAAGATGGCGCATTATTCTAGTCAATTTCTTTTATTAGGAAGGCGGGGCTAAAAATCCGCTAAAGAGCACATCTGTGAAACATCTGGTGCTTGCTTCTTACGCCCAGTTTGGGGTGGGTGCTGGATGGTTAAGAGAATTTGGGCGATCGTAATGGCATACGACCCCGACCCATATTTTCGTGGAGACCTAAGACTTGTGATTTGCCTATACATGGAATCATTGACGGACAAATGACGACTTAGGATTAAACCTACTTTGCGGGGCAACTTGTGAGTAGTGTAGCTTGTCTTGCGTGATACTTGGGGATAAGAGAACCACTTAAAGTAACAATGGCCAACGTTATTTTATGATTGCTCTTTGAAACAAGTGTTGCAAAAAAGAACTAATAATAAAAGAGTTGTTGAGGAAATCTCCTAGGGTGCCGTGTTAATATAGGATTGCAGTGTACACTCAGTGGCAATCAAGTCATATACTTGGTGACAGTATATCCAAAACCTTCAAGGGGAACCGCTATTTGGTAACGAATAGTAGTTTTGGGGGAAATCCTACTTGACCTAAGGTGCAAAGTTAACTATATTAATTGCCATTTATATTTGTATTTAGGAGCAAAAGCTCCTTTTTTGTAGGAGAAGATATGAAAAGAGAAAAAGATGATGTAGCAGCATTAAAACAAGAAGATAAAAAAAGAGCACTTAAGTTAAAAGAAAAACAAAATAAGAATAGAAAATGGATGATTCAGATCTTTTTTATGGCATTTTTTATTTCAGTGATGTTTTCCTTGGTATCAGAAACGATGATTCCTAAATTATCAACCATCTTTGGTGTTTTGTTAATATTTGTATTTATTTTATTAGGAATTATTTTTGATATGATTGGAGTAGCAGTTACAGCTAGTGATGAAGCACCATTTCATTCTATGAGTGCAAGAAAAGTAAAAGGTGCAAATATTGCTGTGTTGTTAAAAAAGAATGCCGATAAAGTAGGAAGTTTTTGTAATGATGTAATAGGAGATATTTGTGGAGTAGTATCTGGAAGTGCAGGAGCAATTATTGCTAGTTCTTTTGCCCAAACCTTACATGTATCACCCTTTCTTATGTCATTACTAGTAACAGGATTAATTGCATCTTTTACTATTGGTGGTAAAGCAATTGGAAAATCATTTGCCATTAATCAAAGCGATATGATTTTATATAAAGTAGCTAAGTTTATATCTTATTTCTATCATGTGAAGAAATAACTGTTTATAATTGAAAAAGACATAGAAGTATGTTAAAATGTAAACAGTAGGAGACTAGGTGATAGATATGAGAAATAAAACTTCT
>CAJKWD010000047.1 GCA_905203475.1 uncultured Acholeplasmataceae bacterium | reverse complement strand
TATTTCAACATCATATACATTTAATACAAGTTCTGGAATTTATACATTAACAAGTTCAAAATTAACGGATCCAGAGACATTAGACTTCTCAAGTGGGCAAACATATTATACTTGTCAAAGTACGAATACAACATGTACTGTTCTATATAAAATAACAGATGTAACAACAACTACAGATGGGGCAGGAGCAAAAACATATAAAATGACAAAATATGATTATAGTGCCAGTGTATCAAGTTTTGATAACCAAGAATCAGGATTATATGCAGCGACTGATGAAGATGGGACAAGTTATTATTATCGTGGAGCAGTGGCAGGAAACTATGTCAAACTAGATAATAAATACTATCGAATTATTCGTGTCAACGGGGACGGAACCTTACGTATTATCTATGATGGAACAACTCCACATGAGAATGGAGAATCAAGCAGTAATCGTCAAGTAGGAACCAGTGCATTTAATCCATATTATACAGATAATGGATATGTAGGCTATATGTATGGAGATATGAGTCAAAATGCGATTACTGAAGGTGAGAATACATGGCAATATACTGGATTATCAGCAACAGCAAAATATTACTTTGGAACAAGCTATTCATATGATAAGGAAAAGAATGCCTTTACAGTGACAGGAGATATGGTAAGTGCAACAGTCACAGAATATGGACAGAAGTATAATGATAAGAAATACTATACATGTTTTAGTACTTCAAAAACAGGCACATGCCAAAGATTAATTCATGTCCAAAGTTATAGAAATGCAACACAGATGAATGTGAAGTCAGTAGAAAATTCATCTACATCCTATAATCAGGCTCATCAAAATTTAAATAATAGTACAATGAAGACATATCTTGAAAATTGGTATACAAATAATCTAAGTAGTGTAGATGATAAGATATCAAAAACCGCTTATTTCTGTAATAATCGTCAAATCTCAAGCAAAGGAGATGGGACATATAAAAACACAGGATATGGAATTACACCGACAATGTATGGATATACAAGATTCTATGATTGGAATGGAAATGCAACCGGGCCAACACTAAACTGTCCACAATCAGCTGATAAGTTTACTGTCTCAACATCAACAGGAAATGTAAAACAAACAAAGCCAATCGGATTAATCACAGCGGATGAAGTAAACATGGCTGGAGGAAAGAGTGAATCTAGAAACATGTTGTATTACTTATACACGGGAACAGACTACTGGACCATGTCGCCATCCCTCTTCCACGACAATGCGAATGCGCGCGAGTTCCTCGTGACGTCTTCCGGTGAGCTGCGTGCTTGGGGTTATGTGTCTGCTGGTCGCGGCGTCCGCCCAGTAATCAATCTGAACACAGAAAATCTAGAGTTCACAGGTACAGGAACGATGCAAGATCCGTATGTAATCGAATAGAAACAGGTAGTTGGCCTGTTTCTGTTGCATTTATTCCAAAATTTGTTTATAATGACACTAGAGGATGATAAATATGAAGAATAAAAACGGATTTACTATGGTTGAGTTATTAGCTGTTTTAGTAGTATTAGCAGTAATTACTGCAATTACTATGCCAGTTATTACCAGTACTTTAAAAGAGAGCAGAGAAAGTTCTTATGATAGACAGTTAGATGTAATTATTGATGGAGCAAAATCATATGGAGCTAAAAACATTGGTAATTTACCAAGTGCAGGAAGTTCTAAAACAATTACATTACGCGATTTAAAAGATGAAGGATTTGTAGAAGAAGATATTACAAATCCAGAAACAAAAAAATTATTTGCTGATACAATGGAAATTCGTATTTCAAATAATAATGGAGATATTCAATATACCATTGTAGAATCAACAATAGAAGATCAAGAATAGAAAATTAGAAAAAGTTATTCCCTTTTTCATATATTTGTGTTAAAATGAAGTATAGTATGGAGCTATGTAAAGTTTCCAAGGATAAACAAGGAGGAATTAGTGTGGGATTTAGTTTAAAAAAATGGATTGATGGTCCAGAGGATGAAATTGAAACTAGTGTAGATAATGACAATCCATATTATTTGACTTCTCCAGAAGAAGCATTAGCAGAAAATAATGGTGGTACTAAGATGATTCTAATGGAGCCACGTGCATATTCTGAGTCGCAACAAATTGTAGATCATTTAAAACACAGAAATCCTGTTGTCGTAAATTTGAAACGTGTGACGAGTGACCAAGCCAAAAGAATTATTGATTTTTTAAGTGGAACTGTATATGCGATTGGTGGAGATTTACAAAAAGTAGGTGGAGGAATCTTTTTATGTACACCAAATAATGTAAATGTACAAGGGAAGATTACAGAGGATACTGAAGGAAAAGACATACATGATAACAATGATATAAATATCGAATGGTAGGGAGTACATTCGTGAAAGCTAAGAGGTGAATTATGGAAAAGTTTAATAGAACACTTCGTGGCTATGATCCTGATGAGGTCAATCATTTTCTTGATCAAGTAATTCAGCAAGTAGAACAGATTGTAAAAGAAAATAAAGAAAAAGATGCTCGAATTAAAGAATTAGAGCATTTTGAACAAGAAAATCGTCGTTTAGTGCAAAAGTTGGAACAATATGAAAAAGTAGAAGGTACTTTGAATCGAGCAATTGTAATGGCTCAAAAAACTTCAGACCAAATGCGTGCTAGTGCTCATCAAGAAGCAGAAGTGATTTTAAGTGATGCGAAGAAGAATGCGAATCGTATTGTCAATGAAGCACTATTAAAAGCAGAAAAAGCGGAAGATGAAGCAGCTAGATTAAATCGCAATATGAAAATATTTAAACGACGTGTAAAAGAAATTATAGAAGCTCAATTAGAAGTAGTAGAAGAAATAGATCAAGTAAATATTTAAATAGCACATCATAAACGATGTGCTATTTTCTTTTGATTTCCTTGGCTTTGAGCGGTAATCCATGGAGTTTGTTCTGGTTCTTCTACATATTCTTTTTCTTCAATGTTTTCTTCATATGGTTGATATGCGTTATTTACACCTGGTTCAAAGCGATGTAAATAACGATATTGTTCTGTTAATTGATTAATTCCACTTTGATAAGTATTTGTTATAGGTTCAATAAAGTAACAATTTTTATTTTGTAAGATATCAAATAAGTCAATATATGTTTTAGAGGAATCAAAACTGACAATCATAAGATCTTGTGATTGTTCTAATTTTGTTCTCGTATCTTGTCTTAATAATTCAGACCATTCTTTTCTAATGTCATTGTAAATTTGTTTCACATGATTCCTTTCTTGTTCATTGTGAATCCAATGAAAGTTTTCTTGTTCTAACCATTTAATTTGTTGATTAGAATAATTAGGAAATATATTTTTAAGTTTTGTAAAGATGTATCCACGATTGGCTATAATATTTTCTAAATTTTTAAATGCATCAAACTCAAAATAATCGGCAAGCCAAGCAAATTGATGATGGGCAAGATATTGAATATCTTCGTTTGTTAATTCATCTTTATCAGGAAAATAGGAAAGCCCTTCATCATATAAATGAAAATCAAAAGGTAACCATAAATTACATGGTTTAATTGGATGTTTTTGAATTCGTTCTTGCTGTTTTAATGTTTGATCTAACTGTTTCACTGCATAATGAATTGCTGGATAATAAATAACTGCAATTGTCCTCATAAAAATACACCTACCTACTATATTCTATGCTCAATATAACATGTTTTGTATTTGTTTTCAATCACTTTAAAGATGTATTATGTCAAGTAAGTGTGTAATGAAAGACATACAAAAACATAAAATGACAGTGGAGAGTGATTTATGTTTAAAAAGCTGTTTCGATTATTATTTCAGGATTTTTATTTATTTACTGGTGCTTATTCTAATCAAGTATTTCCTGACCCACTGTCTAAAGAAGAAGAGGAAATGTATGTTAAGAAAGCACAAATGGGAGATAAAGAGGCGAGAAATCAACTCATTGAACACAACTTACGTTTGGTAGCTCATATTGTAAAAAAATATGATCATAGGAAAGAAGATATTGATGATTTAATCAGTATTGGAACCATTGGATTAATTAAAGGAGTAGATAGTTATTCCTATAAGAAGGGAACTAGAATTACTACTTATTGTGCTAGATGTATTGAAAATGAGATTCTGATGTATTTTCGTAGTGATAAAAAGAATAGTAAAAATGTGTCAATTAATGAAGGAATTGGATTTGATAAAGATGGAAATGAAATTACATTTCTAGATATTTTAAAAACACCAAAACCAGACTTTGCTCTTGATCTATATAAACAGACAAATATGAAATTATTAAAGAAATATTTTGATGTTTTAACCCCAAGAGAACGAGAAATTGTAATAAAACGTTATGGTTTAAATAATCAAAAAGAGACAACCCAAAAAGAGATTGCGAAAGAATTAGGCATATCGAGAAGTTATGTATCGCGCATTGAAAAAAGAGCACTTACGAAATTATTAAGAGAATTTATGAAAGAAAAGAAAATTTAAATATCTTTTCTTTTTTTGTAGTACAATTTCTATTTGTAATTGACTGAAAATTTAGTTCATGCTATGATTGAAGTATCATAGGAGTGATGATATGAAACAGAATAAAAAGGGATTTACACTCATTGAATTATTAGCAGTATTAGTTATTTTAGCTTTTATATTATTAGCGACAGTACCGGCAGTATCAAGTCTTTTAAGTAGAAATAAGCAGAGATTATATCGTGAACAAGTGAATTTAATCATTAAGACAAGTAAAGATTGGGCACTAAAAAATTCAGATATGATTCCAAAAAAAGATCAAGATCCACCATATTATTTATCACTAAATGAATTGTCAAGTGATGGACTGATTGATAGTGATAAATTGAAAGATCCGAGAACAGAAGAAGAAATGCATGGATGTGTACGTATTTCTTATGGTAAAAATCAGTATAGTTATGAATATCTAGAAAAAGATTGTAGTGATTTTACGGATTCATTACTGCCTGTTATTCATATTGATGGTGGAGATAATCAAAAGGTAGAAATTAATACAACCTACAAATTACCAAAAGTAACTGCAACGAGTGCATCTGGAGTATCTCTCCCTGTAACTGGACCAGTTATTAAAACAAATGGAAAAACAGTAACATCAATTACGACAAATACATTACGACAAGTATATACACTTACATATTCAGCTTCTGATACAAGTACTGGTTATAGTAGAAATTATACAATGACATTAACAGTTGTCGATACAACACCACCAGTTATTACTGTATTAGGAAGTAATAAAAGTCAAACAATACAAGTAACAAAAGGTTCTAATTTTGTTGTTCCAACTGCTACTGTAACAGATAATAGTGGTATTAGTATTAAAGCAACAACAAGTGGTAGTGTAAATACAGCTAAGCCAGGAACATATACAATTACTTATCTAGCAACTGATAATGCGAAAAATGATACTGCGCTCATTCTTACAGTAAAAGTTGTTTAAAGTACCAATTGGTACTTTTATTTACAAATGAATATAGTTTATTATATAATGTAAGAGGGATACTTACTAAGTGTCCACTAATATGTGAATCACTTAGCTTAGGCTAGGTGTTTTTTTGTTGTAAGAGAAATGAAAATGTGTTAAAATGTAAACAGTAGGAGACTAGGTGATAGATATGAG
>CAJKWD010000046.1 GCA_905203475.1 uncultured Acholeplasmataceae bacterium | reverse complement strand
CTTAAATACCCCCCCCCATGGTAACTTTTGGCTAACACAAGTTCTATTTCTCATATCTATCACCTAGTCTCCTACTATTTACATTTTAACACATTTTTATCATCATGAAAAGTTTATTTTTGAACTTTATGGTCAGATAATAAACTAACATATTTCATATGCTTTGGCGCTCTTTTATCTTCTGGTGGATATTCCATATAGTGCTTTCCATAGTGTGCTTTCAAAAAAGCCTCTGGATTGTTTGGTACAGGAAACATTCCATCTTCAAATTGATACAACTTGG
Organism: uncultured Acholeplasmataceae bacterium; assembly: GCA_905203475.1. Classification (GTDB taxonomy): domain Bacteria; phylum Bacillota_I; class Bacilli_A; order RF39; family UBA660; genus UMGS2016. Next base: position 5,542 of record CAJKWD010000046.1, on the reverse strand, counting down.
TAGGAAATATATCATCATAACGATAAATATACGGTTTACTAGGAGAATTGTAAATCCAAGTGATTTCATCTCCAATGAGTTTACTATTTCGATTTTGATTTCCATAATCAATCGCATTTTGTAAAAACTGTTTCTTTAATGAAATAGGATTTTGATTCATATTTTCTAATGTTGTAATTACCGTTGCTAAACAAGTATTTTTTATACGCCAATGATAATCCATTTTTTTATCTTCGGATACATAATTTAATAGAAATACATCGATGAATACACCATCACAATCTGTACATTTATTTTTTAAAAGGATATTTTCTTCTTCTACATATGTGTTTTTCAATCTGATTTTCATAGCAGGAAATGGTACTAAATAACGTTCATCTAAATCAAAGCACTGAACTACATATTTTTCTGGTAAGTCTTCCTGTAAAGCTCTTAATAATTGTGTATATTGATCTCGATGAATTGCAATATCTAAATCATCATCCCATGGTATAAAACCATGATGACGAACAGCTCCTAATACACTCCCAGAAAATAAAAGATAGTTAATATTATGTTTTCTACATATTTTATCTATATCTTTTAACATTGACAATAATACCAATTGTAATTTTCTTAATGTAACATCCGTTCCATCGATATCTTGATTTATAACATAGTTATATTCCATTTAAATTCACCATACTATCTATTGTTTTTAGTATATCATAATTTCAATATGGAACATATAGCTTTCTGTATATTCCGACACAACTTGACATCATTAAAAAAAGAACACTTTCATGTTCTAATAATAATTATAGTATACTTTTGGTTTTCCAAGTAATGTTAATATATCTAATACAACACCAATTCCACAAAAGCCACCTGTAACCATGTATAAAAGCCCCATATAAAATTTTCTTTCATAAAATTTATGAATTCCTAACCATCCTAAGAAAATAGCAAGTAATAAGGTAATCCATTTATAAAAAGGGCCTCTTTTTTGAAATCCAAAAATATTTTCTCTCCAATCATGTGTTTCTTCTTCCGTTTCTTTTACTTCCTCGACTATTTTATTTGTCTGATCTATTTTGGAACCACAATATGGACAAATATGGGCATTAACGGGAATTTTAGAAGCACAATTTTTACATAATTTCGTACTCAAAAAAAAGCCTCCTATCAACCTTATAAAAAAAGTCCAAAGGGAACCTCTAATGATCAAAAACCTGATCTCCCAGGTGGGCATCACATGATAAACTTTAGGATCCTTAAATCAAAATTTAAGTATTCAACACCATTTATCAATTAGATTCCCAATCATTACTTTAGTAGGTTTTTCTAAAATCGGTCCTTATCCTTTAGACAATTTCATTATATCATACTTTCTTATTTTTTTAAAGTCATTCTCATATGATTTATGTATTTCACATGCTTTCACATAATTGTTATTTTTTGTCATATTCTTCAAGAAACGAATGCGTTTCATTTCCTTTTTTATATCCTAGTAATGTATTTAAATTTACATTTTTTGTTGCTGTTAGAAGATTTAGATCTGCATCTTCATGTATCTCACATAAATCATCTACTAACTGTTTTACAACAACGCGTTTTCCATCCCCTTTTTTTGTAACCGAACAAGCACAATCAATGAATGTTAAATCATTATTTCGGGCCCATGATTTAATATAATTTTCTTTAACATAGTAAAGTGGACGAATTAATTCCATCCCTTCAAAATGATCACTGTGTAACTTTGGCATCATACTAGATATCTGTCCATTCCATATTAGGTTTAATAATACTGTTTCTATTACATCATTCATATGATGTCCCAAAGCAATTTTATTACATCCAAGTGACTTTGCTTTATCATAGAGAGCTCCTCTTCTCATTCTAGCACATAAATAACATGGATTATCATTTCTTTTTTGACTAGAAGAATCAGCTACTTGAAAGATATTGTTCTGGAAAATAGTAGCTGGTATTCCCAGTATTTCTAAATTCTGCTTAATTTGATTTAAATTCTTTTCTTGATATCCTGGATCCATGACAAGATAAACTAATTCAAATGGGACTTTTCCATGTTTTTGCAATTCCTCTAAACATTTTGCAAGCAACATAGAATCTTTACCACCACTAATACAAACGGCAATCTTATCCCCTTCTTTTACAAGTTCAAAATCACGAATTGCTTTCATAAATGGACTCCATATCTTCTTTCGATATTTTGTAATAATACTATGTTCTATTTGCTCTTTTCGATTCATATCATCCACTCCAAACGATATGATTATACCATAAAAAGAGTAAAAAAAGAAAATGGAATCAAATATCCATTTTCTTTTTGTTATTTACTTTTAATGTTCTCATAGAATTTAAAATGGCCAATACAGATACTCCAACATCGGCAAAAACTGCTTCTAACATATTGGCAAAGCCAAAAGCACCAAGCACTAAAAAGAATATTTTAATTCCAATTGCAAAGACAATATTTTGTTTTACAATACGAAGTGTTCTTTTAGCAATATTAATAGCTTCTCCTATTTTACTTAAGTCATCATCCATAATAACTATATCGGCTGCTTCAATAGCAGCATCACTACCAAGACCGCCCATAGCAATTCCAATGTCTGCTCTTACTAATACTGGTGCGTCATTCATTCCATCACCGACGAATGCTAACGTATCACTACTATTTTCCTTCATCATATCTTCTACTCGCTCTAATTTATCCTGTGGAAGTAAAGATGCATAATAAGAATCAATTGGTAACTTTTCAGCAACACTTTTAGCTGCTGACTCAGAATCACCTGTTAACATGACCATCTGACGGATTTGCTCTCTTTTCAAGTTATCCAACGCTTCTTTGGCATTTTCTTTTATCTCATCAGAAATAACTACATATCCTAAATAATCATGCCCTTTTACAACATAAACAACCGTTCCTTCGTGAACTTCTGGGACAGTCATCTTTAAATCTTGCATGTAATGGTAATTTCCTGCATATATCTCTTCATTTAAAACGCGAACATGAACACCTTTACCAGATACTTCTTCGATTTGTTTTACATCTTCTTGCTCAATCACATGAGGATATGCTTCTTTAATTGAAATAGCAAGCGGATGATTCGAATATAGTTCTGCTTGCGCTGCGCATTTCAATAGTTCATCTTCTGAAACATGGCTTGTCACAATTTTTGTAACCCTAAAAGTCCCTTTTGTAAGAGTCCCTGTCTTATCAAAAACAATTGTCTTTAAACGAGAAAGAGCCTCTAAATAATTACTTCCTTTTAACAAAATACCACGTCTCGAAGCACCACCTATACCGCCAAAAAAACCCAGAGGAACAGATATAACAAGAGCACATGGACAAGAAATCACAAGAAAGGTAAAAGCTCTCTCTAAACATGCTTCAAATGTTAAATTAGGAAGTAGTAAAGGTGGTAATATCGCTAGTAATAAGGCGCCAATTACAACAATTGGAGTATAATAACGAGAAAATTTTGTGATAAAGTTTTCCGTTTTGGCTTTACTACTGCTTGCATTTTCTACTAAATCTAATATTTTGGAAGCAGTTGACTCATCGAATTCTTTCGTTACTTCTATTTTTAGTAACCCATTTTGATTGACACTACCACTTAAAACGGTATCCTTTACTTTTACATGGTACGGAACGGATTCACCTGTCAATCGAGAGGTATCTAAATAACTGTCTCCTTCTTGTACAATTCCGTCAAGCGGAATCTTTTCACCAGGTCTTACAATAATCAAATCTCCTACTTTGATATCATCGGGATCTACTTTTTCTAATTTGCCATCTTTTTCTATATTCGCATAATCAGGACGAATATCCATTAGTGAAGAAATAGAAGTACGGCTTTTCCCAACCGCATAAGACTGAAATAGCTCTCCTACTTGGTATAAAAGCATTACCATAACACTTTCTAAATATTCACCTAAAAACAATGCTCCTAGGGTTGCTAAAGACATGAGAAAATTCTCATCAAATAATTGCCCTGTAAATAGATGTTTTATAGCTTTATAAAGAACATCATATCCTACAATCAAATAAGCACAAATATATAATAGAAAAGAAACAATCCCTCTTGTAGGAAATAACAATGCAATCACAAGTAAAATTGTCGATACAATAATGCGATGCAATCTAATTTTTAATGTTTTATCCATATTATCACCTATTTTTCAACTAGTTCTACATCTGGTTCTAATTTACGAACAAGATGCCTCACTACTTCTGTTATTTCTCGTTCTTTATCATCGTCAATATCTAACTTCATTTGTTCTCTAATAAAATGAATAGAGACATCATGAACACCAGCTACTTTTCTAATCGCATCTTCTAATTTTGTTGCACATACTGCACAATCTAAATTTTTTATTGTCATTTTCTTTTTCATTCTTTCTCCCTTTCATTTGAACAAGCGTTCAACTATCTAGTTACATTATACTTGAATAATCATTCAAATGTCAATGACTATTTTTCACTGTTTGACATGTGTTCAACAATTCAATTATAATATATGTATCGAGGTGAAAACATGAATGAAATAACGCCACACCATATAGAAGATGTTAAAAAAGTACAACGACTTATCCCTAATTACAATACCATTACTGACTTATCTGATTTTTTTAAAATTTTAGGTGACAGTACTCGTTTACAAATTCTAATGGCCTTAGAACATGCTGAACTCTGTGTAAGTGATATCGCCTATCTACTGAATATGACAGTATCAGCAGTTTCTCATCAATTAAAGTCATTGAAAACAGCTAAGTTGGTAAAATTAAGAAGAGATGGAAAAATTATCTATTATGCCTTAGACGACAATCATATTAACAAACTTCTTACTGTATCATTAGAACATATTAAAGAAAAATAAGGAAGATACATTTCACCTTTTATCGACTTTCATCATTGAAAGTAACTGTACAAGCAGAAAGTTGACCTGCATTCATTTTATTGATAATCTTTTCTTTACGTTCAAACCAAATGGTATTGACAAATTCCCAGATAGAAAAAGTACCAATAATGGATAATATCTCACTAATATAAGCCGTATGATGCAATGTGCGAGTCATAAAAGAAATAGCTAATACAATTGAGCCAATGAAAAATAATTTCATTGCTTTTTTTGTATTGTAATTTAATTCTACATCCATATCATGTGTTTTCATTCCAAATTGATCCGTAATATTTTCCATCAGTTTAACTTTCTCTTCTTCTGTAAAAGAAATGCCAGAAAATTCTAATACGATCGAATAATCATATGGAATATAATAAGCAATATCTTCTATATAAGATATAAGATCAGGATTTAGAAGCTGTTGTTGCTTATCATAAGAATAATATAACTCCTCTATATTGTTAATATAAATGGGAATCACTGCCTTCTCTTCTTTGATAAAATGACGATTAATATATAATTTAGAATCAAAATTTTCTTTTAAATATTGTTTTGTTTTACTTGTCATAACAATCTCCTACCCTGTTTTTATTATACTATAAATTAAAAAAATAAAACATGAAAATTTCATG
>CAJKWD010000045.1 GCA_905203475.1 uncultured Acholeplasmataceae bacterium | reverse complement strand
TTTTTATTTTTCTCATAGTATCACCTAGTATTTACTACTTTAATTATATCAAATTTCAAAAAAAATGAAAAGGTACATAAAAACACTATAATTCTATATAGTGTTTTCTATAAATATTCATTACTAGGCAGTTTTCTTATTCGGTAAAATTCTTCTTATAATTGATGTAAAAAAGTTATTGCCAAATACATTAGAAGTTAATTTACCTTGATAAGCAAAGAAGAAATAAACTACTCCACCTAATATTGTATAGAGTGCTGTAATCAAAATCGCTTGGACTCTTCCTTGTACCATTACCGGAACAAATAATTGTAAAATGCATAATACAGCAACCATACATCCTGTTGTTAAAAGTGTTTTTACAAAGACACGAACTGTTTCAAAATAATGTACACGATAATATTGTTTTAATTTAATTAATAAGAATAGTGCAACACAAGACTGAGTTAAGAATGTAGTTGCAATTGGAGCATAGTATGCTGGAATTCCTAATGCGTAGAATAAATGCATCATCGGAATATTAAGTATCATTTTTGCTAAAAAGCTACCAAGTAATGTTCCCATCGCTAATTTTGGATGAGATAGTGATTGTACTACGTTAATTAAAACAGTAGAAAATGAAAAACTAATAGTTTGGAAAATATATAATTGGAAGATATGAATACTTAAAGCATCATAACCATAGAATATTGTCCAAATTGGTGTAGCTAGAAAACTCATACCAACTGCCATTGGAAGTGTTGTAAATAATAATGCTTTTAGTGCTTGATTAATTTTATGAGAAATATCTTGATAATCTTTTTTGGCTTTACTTGCTGCTAGATTTGGAATTAAGCTGGTAGACATACCAAGTGCAACAGATGCGATAATCATATTTAATTTCGTGGCCCAAGTAGCAATAACACCAATTGAAGTTTCTGTTACATGAGCACTGTATCCTAAATCAGTCATTGTATTTACAACTGTCATAGTATCTACCATTCCATAAGCAGAATTTAATACATCGATAATAACAAATGGTAAAGCGTAAAAAATTACTTTCTTTAAAATATCTTTATTCGTAATTTTCTTTTCGGCTTCTAATGGTGCTTCATCACGATGTAGTTTTTTTCTATTTTTATGAATTCTCTGTAATAAATAGAAATACGCAACTAAAGCTCCAATGGTTGCTCCAAATACTGCAACTCCAACGGCACTTTCTAAGGATAAATGAAAGACATCTAACATTAAATAACTACCGATTAAAATAACTGCAACACGACCGATTTGTTCAATAACATTTGCCATACTTGGTTCTAACATAAACTTTTGTCCTTGCAAATATCCTTGCGTTACACTTTCAATTGGAACAATTAAAAGGGCTGTTGCAACAATACGAATTACTAAAGTTACACCTTCTACCGTATTACCACCTTGAATATCTCCAAGTATAATTTTCGCAATCACAGGAGCGAAAATCATTAACACTAAACAAAAGAAAACACCAAGCCCAATCAATACTAACGAAGATATCTTATAAGCTCTTTCTTTTGTATAATGATATCCTAATGCATTATATTCACTTACTACTTTACTAATAGCAACAGGAATTCCACTATTTGATAAACTTAAAAATATTGCATAAATCGAATATGCATAACTATATAGAGCCCCTCCTTGAGTTCCTATAATGGCATAAAAGGGAATTACATACAAAAGTCCAATTGCTTTTGTAATAACAATTCCCAAAGTGGAAATAACTGCTCCACCTAAAAATGAATTCTTTTTCATAACTCACAACCTTTACTATTGATAAAGTATTAATACTGAAAAGCAATAAATCTGATCTTCTCCTGAAACAGCTACTGCTACTTGAAATTTCATATCCAATACTTCCCCTTTTAATTCGCTTAAAAACTGATTTACAGATGCTTCTAAATCTTTTTCATGCCCTTCATCAATGACTTTTACTTTCATATTATCACCAAATTCAGCATATCAAAATTGCAATACTAAATTTGTCATATTTTTTTCTCATAATATACGGTCTTTGTTTTTTGATCCTTAGTCTTATAATTTAAATAAAGACGAAATGTATCATGATATTCTTTTGGCTTTTTTGATGTTTTTAAATAACCTACCAATACAATTCCCTTTACCATGTTTTTACTTTGATCAACTTGATTTGGAATCATATTTAAACGATCGTCAAAAATACCAATACTTGGATAACTATTCTCTTTTTCTTTTAAAGAAATAAATACTGCTCTTACTTGATGCATTTCTTCTTTTGGTTCATCTAATGTCACTGTATACATAAGTTCTCCGCTTTTAGATTCTTCTAAACTGACTTCTAAATGACACGGTAAATCTTCATTTTGAAAAGATTGAGCTTTTAATTTTTCTACAATATGTTGATATGTTTGGGCTTCTTTAGAAACTTTCTCTTCTTTTCCACATCCTGTCAGTAAAATACATAAAATGATCAAGAAGGATATATATTTCATAACTTCACCTTCTGTCTTTTTCCATTATAACATTTCACAGGAAAAAAGAAACAATGTTTCTTTAATACTTCACAGAACGATTGTTAAATGTAACACCAACTGCTGGGAAATTACATACACTACGTGGATTTATACTACGATCAATTAATGTATCCCAACTAGAATAATCTGTTGCATATAATCCCGTAGAAACTGTAAAGTGAAGATGTGCTCCTGTAGAACAACTATCAAATGTTTCAACATTTGGATCTCCACCCATAGTACCAATCTGTGTATTTTGGGTAACTCTTTGACCTTTTGAAACAGTAATTGTTCTTAAATGAGCATACATAGCTGTATAAGTCTTTCCGTTAATATTATGGTGAACTAATACCATATTTCCTCCACATGGTTGTCTTGTACGGATGGCTGCAACAATACCTACAGCAGAAGAATAAACTGGTACATTCGTAGTTGGAGAAGTAGACATATCAATTCCCTCGTGGAAAGTTCCCCAACGACTTCCCCACTCACTTGTAACATGTCCAGATACCATTGGTCTTAAAAAAGAAGTTCCAGGTGGTAACATATTACGTCCACATACATCGATATCATCATCATCTTTACATCCTAGATCACGATACATTTGAACAATTTCTTTTTGTAACTTAATATCTTCTGCCAATGTAATTGATGTAGAATTTAAACTAGACATCTTTTCTCCAAGTTTAGCAAGCTCTGTATTTAATTTTTCTTTTTGTTCTTTTAATACAACTTGTTGATTTTTTAATTCTTTTTGTTTTTCTTTATTATCTACAATCATCTGATTAAAATCTGTCATTAATGTATCATTGTATTTCGCCAACTGTTCAGAGATTGCCATACGATAGATAAAATCTGTAAAATCTTTAGCTCCAAATGCATACTCTAAATAGGCATTTTCACCATTTGATATTTGTAAAAAATTCATTAATTTTTTAATTTCTTCATCTTTATCATCAATTTTCTTATCTAACTCTTTAATTTCAACAGATAGATTTTCTACTTCTTCTCGAGCTTTCGTAATTGTTTCATTAATTTGGTTAATATTTTGATTCGTTTGATTAATTTGATCTTGTGTCAAAGACTTATCTTGTTTATTTTGTTGATCTTGTGCTTCTAATGCGTTTAATTCATTCATCAAATCTCGAACTGTTTTCGCATTTCCTGTCATTGGAAAAGAAAAACTGATAAAACCTAAAATCAATATACAACAAAATATTTTTTTCTTCACACTATTCCCTCATTTCTTTTCTAAGTATTTGATAATCTGGACAGTATTTACTAACTACTTCCCAAAATGCTTTGGAATGATCAAAATGAACCAAATGAGATAATTCATGAATGATGACATAATCTAGATATTTGGTATCATATTCTAACAATCTCGTATTTAGAGTAATACTATCATCACGACGATTACAAACACCCCATCTCGTCTTCATTTTACGAAATTTCAATTTTGGTTTATGAATTGGTTCTTCAAATTGTTGATACCAATAATCATAATGTTCTGTAAATAATTCCTTCATTTGCTTTTTTAAAAAATTCTGTAATTTCTTTTCAGAAGGAATCATAATTGTATGATCATAAATTTCTACATCACGATTAGTAGGCATAACATAAATTTCATATTCTTGTCCCAAATAATAAAATTTTTTTTCGCGTTCTTGTTCCTTTCTTTTCTTTTCTATCATTTTATATATTGCATTTTCATTTTCTTTAATTAATTTTAAAATTGCTTTTCCTGTTGTAAAGTAAGATGTTGTAACATATATTTCAAAGTTCTGATTCACACGTATATAGGTGTTTTTATTTTTTTTCTTCTCTATCACAACAGGATAAGTTGTCCCATGTATTTTTGCTTCTAAATTCATCATAAATATATTGTAACACAAAACAAAAAAAAGTACTATTCTTGTGTTAAAAATAGTACTGTTATTATTAAATTGATTTAAATTTATTTTTCTTCATGAGATAGATAACTCCACCAACAGCAAGTATAGCTCCTCCACCTAACATCATATATGGGAAACTAAGTCCTGTTTCAGGGTTTTCTACAATTCTTTCATCTTTCATCACGATTAATTCCATTCCTTCTTCATCATAAGTAAATGTAATATCTTGTGATACTTGATATCCCTCTGGAGCTGTATCTTCGTGTAAAATATATTCTTTTCCATCGACAAATTTGTCACCATCAATTTCGTGAATCTTACCATCAGAAATCCATTCTTCAATTACTTTTCCAGTTTCTTTATCTGTAATAGATAAATGGCTTCCAGCAAGTTCTTCACCCGTTGTAATATCAGTTTTAGAAATAGTTACTTTTGCTTTTTCTGTTGTATATTTTACAGTAACACGATGTGGATTACTCATTTTAAATTCAGCAACTGTTTGTTTTCCAGAATTACTAACAAAAGCTACAGATGTTCCAACATCACTTGGATCAATTAAATCAAATGAATAAGTTATTTCCATTTACAGCATATTTTGCGCTTGCTTTTATATTCTTATTGAATTGAGAAAATACTTGATTGGTATCGACTAATGATTCAGCATTTTCCTTTCCTGTTTTTAAGACATCAAATTGAACTGTTTTACCATTAAAAGATGGGTTTTTATCAAACATTTTCAATCTTTCATTAATTTGATCAATCTTCTTTTGTAAATCTGCATGAATATAATTTACTTTATAACCTTGTTCTTGCCACATACGAATTTGTGTTGCTCCTAACATTTCATAAGAAGTATCACCATTATATCCATAACCTACATATGAAATTTCCTCTAAACGTTCTTGCATATCTTTGGTTAATTTTTTAGTAATATCACCAGTTTCATACATTTCTCCATTTTCTGTTAAAATGGTTGGTTCAATACAAAATACAATCTGATTTCCAAAAGACATTTTAGATAACGATTCAAACGTAGCTCCTCCTTCAACCCAAACATTATATTTTGCATCTAAACTTTCTGATACACCAGAAGGATCGGAACTATTTGTCTCCAAAAATACGACTGACAAGGTTTTGGTTGCTGCGTTTACTCCAGTTGTTAATAAACAAGAACACATTGCAAAGCAAAATACAAATGCAACTAATTTTAAATATTTTTTCATATTATCACCTTTCTTATTATTCCCAAGTTGGGTAATATTATAAACTAATTATAATATAAGAATTTTTTGGAAAATCTTCAATATGAAAACATTATTTTTTTCTGTATGCTTGTTTTTGGCATCAGTTTCTGCAACAGCACAACAACGTTATTCGCAGGAAATGGCACAATCACAAGGTAAACAATGGACTCATGGAAAGTCATGGGATTATGTAAACGGTCTTGTAGCTAAATCTCTTCTTAATTTATGTGAGCAGTATCAATATGCTGACTGGACTGGTAACTATTATCAGTGGGCAAAAGAATATGCGGATAATGCCATTAATCCGGATGGTACGTTTAAGAATTTTAAAAAAGGAAATATTGACAATATAAATTCAGGAAAAGTTCTTTTTGCTTTGTATAAGCGGGAAAAAGAACTTGACAAGCAAAATGGAACGGATAATGCAAGCCGTTATAAGAAAGCTGCTGATTTCTTGCATGATTACTTGGTGAATGATTATTCTCGTATTCAGTCGGGCGATGCAAAAGGATGTTTTTTCCATAAAGATATTTATCCCGATCAGATGTGGCTGGATGGACTTTACATGGGGGCTGCTTTTTCTGCTGAATGGC
>CAJKWD010000044.1 GCA_905203475.1 uncultured Acholeplasmataceae bacterium | reverse complement strand
TCAATAAAATGCTTATTTATAAGGGTTAAAGTACTAAATACCCCCCCATGGTAACTTTTGGCTAACAAGAACTCTTTTCATTTACTACACCTCTCGAGTCTTCTACAATTCTTTACTTTCTATTCTTATTGTATCATATTTTCTTAGTTCTTTCATCTTTTTTTATTGTTTATTTATCAATTATCATAATATCGTTAGTTGAAATTATTACAAATATAAAAAAAGACACATAATAACTGTGTCTTTCTAATCAAAATGGTTAATACATTGTTGTTCTATCTTTAAAGTAATCAGTAGCCCCTCCACTCCATGGGAAGTTTACTGTTTCTCTTGGATTATATGTATTATTAATAAATGTATTCCAACTCATATAATCTTTTAGATAATGTCCTTTTGCAATTCCAAAGTGAAGATGTTGAGCAGTAGAACATTTATCCCAGTATTCAAGTGATCTATCTCCACCCATAATACCAATTTGTGTATTTTGAGTAACAACTTGACCAACACTAACATCAATTCTTCTTAAATGGGCATATTCTGTTGTATATTTTTTACCATTGACTGTATGAATAATAAAGATCATATTACCACCACAGCTAGAACGATAACGTGTTCCAATAACCACACCATCTGCTGCAGGGTAAATTGGTACTGTACCTGTTTGTGATACATCTAAAGCTTCATGTAATTCATAATTTCCTGTTGCCGGATTCCAGCGGTAACCATACTCACTTGTTACATATCCTTCAATAATTGGTCTTAAGAAACTTGTACCAGCTGGTAATGTTCCAATTCCTGAAGATCCAGTTCCTGGACTACTGCTTCCACCACTTACGTTTGGAACACGTCCACATGTTTTGGTATCCTCATTATCAGAGCATCCCATATTTTCTAATACTTTAATTGCCTCTTTTTGCATCTCAATTTCATCTTGAGCCGACATTTTAATATCTGTAACTTCTGTTAAATGTTCCCCTAATTTTTTGGTTTCTTCTTCTAGTGTAGCTTGTTTCTCTTTTAAAGTTGTTTTTTTCGAATCCATTTCAGTCTGTTTTTTCTTTGATTCTTCTACTGTCTTATCATACTCGTCAATTAAACTTTCATTATAGCCAGAAACTTGTTCAGAAACAGCCATACGATAGATAAAATCTGTAAAATCTTGGGCTCCAAAAGCATATTCTAAGTAAGCATTTTCTCCACTAGAAATCTGTACAAAATTAATTACTTTTTTAACTTCTCCATCTAGTTTTTCAGCTTTCTTATTTAGTTCATCTATATCACCCTGTAATTTTTGAATGTCATCTTGTAGTTGTGATACTTCTTTTTTTAAATTTTCTACTGTTTGATTGTTTGTATCTATTTGATCTTGTGTCTTTTTGGCTTCATCACTGGCATTTTTATATTCTTCTTCTGCTTTTGCTAATTTAGCTTTTAAATCTCCAAGTGTTTCTGCCTCAACTTGAAAAGGCGCTAATATAATAGAGAGAATAATCGTTGCCACCAAAACCAAGGCTAATGTTTTAACACCTAACTTCATAGCATCACCTATCCTTACATATAACATTATACTATATTTCTTTTATTTTTCGACAAGAAAATCTTGGAAGCATTCGATTTGACGTTTTTTGACACAAAAAAAGTTCCTTAAGAACTTTTTAATGTTTTTACTTTTTGTGGTTGAGCCAATGAGAATTGTACTTCTAAATTTTGATAAGATACATCATCAAGATGACATTTTACTCGTTGACCAATACGTAAAGAGTCATGTTTTGTTTTGTGATAATATGCTAATGCATCTGACACATAAACATAATCTTTTAACATATCTCGTGGTATTAGACCAGTAATACAATTATCTAATTGAATACGAATACCAAATGGATCAACCATAATAATACGTGCATCAAAATCTTCACCAATATATCCCTCTAAATATTCAATTCCTTTAATGCGATCTACTTCTCTTTCACATTCTTGAGCATTTACTTCTTGTAAAGAACTATGCATCAATTGATGATTTAACTTACGTTCCATTTGATATGCGTTTTTCTGATTATATTGATGATTTTTTTCTAGTTTAATTGCACGATGAGCAAGTAAGTCTGGATAACGACGAATTGGGGATGTAAAATGAGAATAATTAGAACTTGCAAGTCCAAAATGATGGAAATTCTCAACAGAGTAAAAAGCTTTATTCATTGCTCTTAAGAATAGATAAGCAATTGTAGCATAGTTTTCATCCCCTTCGAATTGTTTTAATAATGACTCTATTTGTCCTGGTTCTATACCATAATCCAAATCTAATTGATAATGATACCCCATTTTATTTAACATTTCTAATACATTCTTAATATGATATGGATCTGGTTTTGGATGGACACGATATTGGAATGGATGATTTAGTTTTTCCATCATCGTTGCGGCACACTCATTTGCAGCAATCATAAAGTCTTCGATGATTTTTTCGCCTTCCCCACGTTTTAATACTTCTACTTCCATGGTTCTTCCTTCTTCATCTAAAATATATTTTGGTTTTGGAATTTCAAAAGAAATCGCGCCACGATTTTGTCTTTGGTTACGTAATAAATGAGATAATTCTAACATTTTTAATAAACTTTCTTGAAATGGTTGATATCCTGCAACATGACTACCATTTAATACTTCATTTACTTTTTTATAAGTCATTCTCTTTTTAGAACGAATTACAGACTCATAAAAATCATAATTTACTATATTTCCTTCTTGATCTATTTCCATAATACATGATAAGGTCAAACGATCTTCATTTGGATTTAAGGAACAAATACCATTTGACAATCTCTCTGGTAACATAGGAACTACTCGATCGGCAACATACACACTTGTACCTCTTTTATCTGCCTCTTTATCCAAAGCACTATCTTCTGTTACATAATAAGATACATCAGCAATATGTACTCCTAACTGATAATTACCATTTTCTAATACATCAATAGAAACTGCATCATCAAAGTCTTTCGCATCATCGCCATCAATTGTGAAAATTTCTTTATCGCGTAAATCAAGACGACGATTTACTTCCTGATTGAAAACTTGAGATGGAACACGATCTGCTTCATATAATACTTGGCTTGGAAAATTCTTTGGAATATTGTGTTCATCTAATACTTGATCCACTAATACTTTTGGATCATACATATTTCCATATACTTTTACTACCTTAGCAGATAAATATTCAGCATTTTTATCAAAACGAATCATAACACGATCATCTGCTTTTGCTCCTAAAGTATCAGTTAATAAAATTGGCTCTTCTAATCGATCCGCATCAATAATTGCATAATGCTTTCCATTCTCTTCAATCACTGTCGCAAATGCATCTTCTAAAATACACTTATGTTTCATAATTTCACCTAACATTTCCTTTGTATCATGATGGATTTTAACAAGTACACGATCTTTATTTCTGGCTCCTTTTACAAAACGACTAGGAACGAGTACATGTTCTCCATTTTCTAACTCTACTAATCCATATGGACCTTTTCCTTCTTTATAAACACCAACTTTCATATCTTTACCAATCAATAACTTATAAAATCCATGGTGTTCTTCAATATGAAAGCCATCTACTAAAAATTCCAATATCATACGTAATTCGCTTTCAGGAAGCGTTATCATTCCATTCAAATCATAAAAAGATAATTCTCCGTGACTCAATATCTTTTCAATCTCACGAATTTCATTTAAATAAGACTCCCCATTTATCTGATATATTTTCTTTCGTTGTTCACTTTTCTTAGCTTGTTTACTCTGTAACTCTTTTTCTCTTTGTAACTTTTCTTGTTCTTCTAATATCTGATCATATTTTTCAATATTCTCATAATGTTGATCAATCACAATATCATTTAATATTTTTTGATTAATATATGCGAAATAGTTTCTAGCTGGTGTTGTACAATGGGCATAATATTGAAATCCTAACCCTTTATGGCCAGTATTATGTTTTCTATAGTAAGAAAACATTGGAAGCATATCTAAAATATTAATTACATATTCTTGCTCTTTAATATCATTACAACAATTTTTAATATATTCTAATTCCTCATCAGAAATATCAAAATCATTTAAACGATACATCATTGGAATTCCATTTTCATAACATAATTTTGCCTGATAAAAATTTACTAATACCTTTAATTCTGAAATCATTAAATGAGATTTACTATAATTTTTATTACCGTGATAATGTTCTCCTGTTTCCATAAAATGTAATAATTCTTTAATTAAATGGTATTTTTTCTGTGCCGTATTATCAATATGATACTTTCTCATAATTTCATAAAAACGATTCCATGTATCTACATAATTATATTTATTCAATTCCATCAAATGATTGACTTGATCATAGTTATAATTTTTAGAAATTTTTGCGACACCACGTCCAATAGAAATATCTGTAAGACGGTTATTCTGATCAAACTCTAATTCGTAGACAATTACATTTTTAGTAGCTTTTTCAGGTGGGTTGGCATTCAGTGAAAAAATTTCTCGTTTGGTTTTATTACTTACCATATCTTGCTTTCCAGTAAACCAATTTCCTTTCGCTTGAGAAGATAACTTTTTATGTTGTTCAAATATATCTACCGCATCAACTATATATAAGTTAACATATAACTTACCACTTTCTTCTCTTAATGAAATCGCATCTTCACGAAGTGATGTTTTCTCATCATCAATTGTAAAAATAAATTCATCATCATAACGTTTTACTTCTTTTAAAAAATGATATTTTACATGTTCCTTATCTTCAAAACAATGTAACTCTAATCCAGTCATGATGACGCCTAATGTTTGGTAGCGATATTTTTGATAAGATTCTTCAGAACTATGTTTTAATTGTTCACTTCTATTTTGATAATCTTGATAAATATAGTTTTGAATATCAGGATAAATACGAGTACTCTTTAATAATGATTTTACTAACTGATATGAATATTCATAATCACTTTGATAATCTGAATTTAAAGTGTGATAATATTGATCTAATATCCAATCAATTAATCGCTTTTCCTCTACTTCTCCAAATAATAACAACGGATGATGAGCAATTTCTTCTGATGCTCGATCCAAATCTTGTTCTAAAAAAATATCTAAATATAATTTTTCTGGTAATGTTAAATAATCCTCATCGTATCCATTTTCATAATATCGAGAAATATTATATATCTCTTGTTTCACATCTTGAAAACGTTGATGGTACGGAGGATGTTTTTTTCCTTCTTCTTGTAATCTTTGATAAATATCTTGAATACGAAGTAATGTATTGTGTAGATATTTTGGTTTATGTTCTGTTGCATAAAATGGGAAAGGATTTGTTTCTCGTTCCAAAAATTCAATTAATTTTTCTACAAGTTGTTCATCATTACAATGATAAAAGTCTTTTAATTGTTCGGTGCTTATTTCTCTTGTTTTGTGAATTAATTTCAATATTTCCATATATAACTCCTTCTACAAAAAAAGCACGCAACAATACTATGATCACTGCGTACTTTAAAATTCTATATTATTTCTTAGTTGTAATAATTTTTTTGCTTTCATACTTATGTCTCCCACTCGTCTTCACTTTTATTATACTATAATTTCGCTATTTCGTAGCAATATTTTTTGATTTTTTTCTGTTATTTTTTAACAAATTTGCAATAAGAAAACAAACGAGTCATATACTCGTTTATTTTTTCAATACTTTCTTTTTTTCTAGTTCAGGATAAAAGCGATTAATTTCAATTTCTGCATTTTCTACAGAATCAGAACCATGAATAATGTTATAAGTACAACATGTCTTATCTCCATAGTCACCACGGATTGTACCAGGTAAAGCATCTTTGCTATCTGTTGCTCCCATTAACTCTCTTACTTTACTAACCGCATTTTCTCCCTCTACAATCATCGCAATAACAGGTCCTGACAACATAAATGATTCTAGTGTTGGATAAAATGGTTTGTCCAATAAATGAGCATAATGTTGTTTCACAATTGCTTCATCCAATTGCATCTCTTTTACATGACTTACCGATAATCCTGCATTTTCAAATCTACCAATTACCTCATCTAATAATTGTTTTCTAACTCCGTCTGGTTTTAACATTGCATAAGTACGTTCTATCATAATACCTTCCTTTCATTGCTTTTTATTATAACACGCCCTTTTTCATTAATAAAGTTTTTTATCATTATTGAGGAAATAATTCTTGTACAAGTTCTTTTACCTTTTTATCATTCCATATACCACTATCATACATAACATGTATTGAAACATTAAAAAACGTATCATCTTGAAAATCAACAGTAACTTTTTCAATACCATCGATTAAAACTAAATCTTCTATAACCCCTTTTACACAATATTCACAACATGCATCTTCAATTACAACAGTTGTATTATCACACTTTCCTTTAAAATGTTTATCAAAGCTTATCAAAGAAGGAGTTTTTAATAGCCCTAAAAATAATTTAACCTCTAACAATATACGTTGGATACTAATTTTCTTGGAATCGTATGTAATCAGTATATCTTTATCTTCTTTTATACTTTTAACACCATCTAATGCTGAAATATATTTATAAAATTCATGATCAAAGTGATTGAAATGATCTATTTTGATACTTAATTGTTCCATGGTATCACCTACCTCAATTATAACATATGATAATTCATATTTT
>CAJKWD010000043.1 GCA_905203475.1 uncultured Acholeplasmataceae bacterium | reverse complement strand
AATTTTATTATTTTTATACGGGGATAGATTTTATTATCTAAATACCCCCCCCCATGGTAACTTTTGGCTAACAAAATTTACATTTTTCATATCTATCACCTAATCTCCTACTCCTTTTACAATCATCTTTCTTAAATAGACTCTTTGCATACTTTCTATAATTCATTTTAGCATATTTTTCTTTTCTTTACAATTTTATATCAATTTATCAACACCATATCTAATTATTTACATATTGTATATTAGGTGATACTTATGCATAATGGTAATTTCTTCTGTGGCAGAGGCAAATGGTGGATTTGTTGTTTCTGTACTTTTACCCTATTAATCTATCAAGTATTTTTGACTTTCTTCTTAATTACAAGATTTAATTTGTTTATGCTATTTTTATTTTTAGCGTTGTTCCTGTTCTCTATTTTCCGTATTATATGGTGAAATAAATTGTTCTGTTTTATACATCATATCAATCATATTACTTACCTTTTGACACATCACATATTCACGATCATCCCACTCTATTTTATCGGGAAGTGCTAGTAAAATAAATAGTAATAATCTCTCTTCTTCTAAAAGTGGATAAGCCCTTTCATAACGTTTTAATAACTCATCAAACTCAAATTCTAAGCCATGTTTTTTATAAAATTTATAGAAATCAAAAATAGGAATACCAAACTTTGCTTTATCCCAACTCGTTAAATAGGCATTTTGATTACGTATAAAATGTGATAATTCTATATGATTATGAAGTACTACCATTCTCTGTTTTCTTTTATCTTTAATCATTTCATACCATTTTTCTAAAGCATTTTTAGAAAATTCTAAAGCCGAATAAACCAATGTAATATTACGAGCTAATAAATATTCACTTGGGCTCATAATGACATGACTTTCAATCACACTCATCATATCATCGTAATAAGTTTTTAAATAAAAGATATTATTACTAATATCCTCATATAATTCTTTATAATCACTAATATCTACTTCTTTGTAATGAGTTGTTTTATGATGCAAAAGAGCCATTAAATCTGTCAAATCTTCAGCTTTTTGTTCTCTGGGCATAGCTATATCTATTTCCCGTTTTGTTACTAATATATTATCTTCATAGCGAATAATTTCTGGATAATATAAAAAATTTCTACTGCGTAAATAATTCCATATTTCTTCTTGATCATGTTCCATTTCTTTCATCGCATAACTCCCACGATCGGTATCAACGAAAGTTACTTTTCCTTTCACTTGATACCGTGTAGGATGAAGTTCGTATTTATCTAATATGTGTCTTATATTACGCATTTTGGGATGGAATCATGATTTTATCACCAATTTTTATTTCTGATAAATCATTATACATACTTAGTGCATCTCTAGTCGTATCATATTTTTCTAAGATTGTTTCTAATGAATCATTTTCTCTTACAATATAAACTTTATAGGTTGCATATGTTTCTTTTGTATCCATTTGTTCTAATATCTCATCAATTTTATCTGTCTTTTCTCTTCCCGTTTCATCGCTTTGTTCGCTCATGACTGGTTCTGATTCTTTTTCACTCATAACAGGCATTGCGATTTCTTTTTCTTCCTCTTTTGATACTACTTCTGTTTGTACTTCTTCTTTCATATGCTCTCCTTCCTCTTTCATTGTCTCTAACACGGGCTCTGTCACAGCTTCTGTTACAATTTCCTTGTCAAATAAATCTTGAATTTCTCTTTCAATATGTTCTAATTCTTCAGGTCCCTTTTCTTCCATCTTTTCTCTTACCATTGCTTCTATCTTTTCTTCTTCCATCTCTTTCATAGATTCTTCTTTTTCTTCTTGAGAATCTATCTTTACAATAATTGGATCTTCTATAATATTTTGTACACATAACTCAATATGTACCGTTAAAATACTAGAATTCATAATCTCATAGTAAAAATCATGAATATCTACCACTGCTTTATCTAAATTACAGTTTGTAAATTCATGTTCAAACGGAAGTTCATAAGAAAATGATTCTACACAATTACTATGATCAGATATTTTATATTCTCCACTTACAATAAAATCACCAACGATTTTATCTTTCTCTGGATGTATTGTATGTTCTAGGGAAATACTAGTAATCTCCTCTAAATTTGTTTTAAATGGAATCTCTTTATGAAATGGTATTATTTTCTTCATACTTTCCCACCTTTCACTTAAATCTATGCTTATAATTAAAATGTAGAACAAAAAAATCGCTTTCGCGATTTCTATACTTGCAAATCCATTTTCATTTGTTTCTGATTTGTCATTTTAACAATTTCAAATACTTCCCCATAATCTTTCACTGGATAAAATTTAATCTGTTTTCTGACTTCCAATGGAATTTCATCTAAATCTCCCAGATTATCTTTTGGAATAATAATTTTTGTAATTCCACTACGAGCAGCTCCAACTGCTTTTTCTTTTAAACCTCCAATTGGAAGAACTTCTCCTCTTAATGTAATTTCTCCTGTCATAGCTAATTTTTCACTCACAGGTTGTCCTGTAAAAGAACTAACAAGAGCCGTTGTAAGAGCAATTCCAGCACTTGGGCCTTCTTTTTTTACTGCTCCTTCAGGAACGTGAATATGAATATCATTTTCTTCTAACATATGCTCATCGATTCCAAATAAATCAGCTTGGGACTTAATATAAGAAAGAGCAATACGAGCACTTTCTTTCATAACATCTCCTAAAGAACCAGTTAGTACTAAATTTCCAGATCCTTTAAAATAAGTCACTTCAATTGGTAATGTATCTCCTCCATAATTCGTGTATGCTAAACCATTAACCACACCAACCTGTTTTTTTTCTACTTTAGAGAATAAATATTTTTCTCTTCCTAAATATTCGTAAATCATTTGATTATCAACTACGTATACATCTTCCACTGTTCTCGTTGTGATCATTTTCGTTACAATTTTACGCACAATAGTAGATAACTGACGCTCTAATTCACGCACTCCAGCTTCTTTTGTAAAGCCACGAATAATCTTTAAAATCATCGCATCACTTATTTTAATTTTATTTCTATGAACACCATGTTTCTTACAAATATTCTTTAATAAATATTTTTTTGCAATATCTACTTTCTCATATTCTGTATAACCAGATAATTCTACAATCTCTAAACGATCTTTTAATGCTTCTGGAATATTTTCAATATAATTTGCCGTTAAAATAAACATGACATGTGATAAATCATATTCTTCTTCTAAATAATTATCAACAAATGTCTTATTCTGTTCAGGATCTAATACCTCTAATAAACTACTTGCTGGATCTCCCCTATAATTACTATTTAACTTATCAATCTCATCAATTAAAAACAATGGATTACAACTTTTTGCCTTCTTCATAGAAGTAATAATACGTCCTGGTGAAGCCCCAACATAAGTCCTTCTATGGCCGATAATTTCTGCCTCATCACTCACTCCACCAACAGATATTTTCACAAAATTCTTATGAATTGCCTTGGCAATAGAAATAGCCAGTGTCGTCTTACCAACTCCAGGAGGTCCAACCAAACAAATAATCGGTCCATTCAAAGAGTTCGTCATTTGATTGACTGCCAAATACTCAATAATACGCTCTTTAACTTTCACCAATCCTGCATGGGAAGCATCTAATCTCTTACGTACTTCTTTTAAATCTGTTTCATCTTCCGTATACGCATTCCATGGAAGAGACAAGAACCACTCGATATAAGTTTTAATCACCCCTAATTCAGGACTCATTGGAGGTAATTGCTCATAACGTTTCATCTCTGAACGAAGTTTTTCTTTAATTGTTTCCGGTGCCTCTAAAGCTTCAATCTCTGCTTTTAATTTCTCATTCTCTTCTTCTACTTGATTATCCTCACCAAGTTCTTGTTTTAGAGCTTTGATTTTTTCTTTTAAAATAAACTCTTTCTGATTATGATCGATTTCATTTTTTACTTTATTATCAATTTCTTTTTCTAATTCATATGCTTGTTCTCCACGATAAATGTCTTCTAAAATCATTTGCGTACGCAATTTAGGATTACATTCATATAAAAACTCTTTACGACGATCAAATGTAAGTGGTAAATGAGCTGCAATTAAATCCGTTACAACACTTAAATTATCAGAAGTACGAATCTTTTCAACAACACTATTAGATACATAAGGAATTAATTCTAAATAGTGATCTAATTCTCTATTTAATTTTGCTGTTAAAATAGCTGTCTCTGCATCTTCTACAGGTGTTTCTATATTCACTTCTATCACAGCTTCTATTTCACTCGTATGGTTTAAATGAAGATATTCATGGATAAGAGCTCTTTGTTCCCCTCTCATCACCACTCTTACTTTACCGTTTGGTAATTCTACTTTATTTAATATTTTTGCCACTATACCTATTTTCGGTAATTCTTCTACCGTAGGAGTCTCTTCAAAACGGTCATTACCACTTACTACCAATACTTGATTATCGTGAAACAACTCCGCTACATCAATCATATTTTTCGCATCTTTTTGTTCAAATTCAAATCTTACTTCTGAATTTGGAAGTAAGATTAATCCTCTTAATAAAATTACGGGTAAATTTAACTTCATATCATCACCACACAAATTGTTATTTATTATAGTATAAATTATAAAAAATGTATAGTAATTTTTTATTCTTTTTTTGAAAAACATGTCAAGTTGTGTCACAAAAAAATACTCACATAATGTGAGTATTCTTTAACCAGCAACAACTTTTCCATTCGTTGAAGTACCAACTAGTTTAGTAATTAAACTACTATTACTTCCGTCACCCTTAACAGTAATCTTTCCATTTTGAGCTGCATTTTGTCCAAACATATTTGTATAAGAAGTAATGGTATTTCCCTTTATTGTTATTATTGTTGTTAGATTTGTTGTTTGAGCAAACATAGAGGTTGTATTGGTTACTCCATCAAAATCTAAAGAAGAAGTATCCAATGTTTTAAGTGCTGAACATTGACTAAACATAAAACTAAAGTTTGTTGCATTCGATGTATCTAATCGTTGTAAGTCAACACTTGTTAAAGCCATTCTGCCATAGAACATATTCGAGAAATTAGTAACATTAACAGTATTTAATAACCCTACTGTATTAATCGTTTTCAATGTTTGATTTGACATACCACCAAATAGCCATGAACTATTTGGATTTGCAACTACAGGTTTACCATCTGTGCGATATACAAAATATGTGGTATTTCTCTGCCATCCTAGAACAGTTCCATCTTCATCTTTTGACAAATCGACAGTAGTATCTGAACTCATAGGTGGAAGATCAATAAATTGAACATATTCTACATTATCAGCTAACCATCCTGTACTACTCATGTTCAGTAACTTCATTCCATCTTTTAAAACTCCACCATGTGTAACACGATCATTATTTGCTTCTGATACTATTTCTTCGACAATATCATAACTTTTCTTTGTTCCATCATCATAGATAATGAGTTTTGAGTTAGGATAAGCTGTCAATGAATTAGTTGCAAATTGTGAATAAGAAGTAACTGCTGAACTAACTGTAATTGATGTTTTATAGTTACTAAAGCTATTAAACATATACGACATATTTGTTACATTTGATGTATCCCACCCAGATAAATTAAGATCATCACCTTCAGGAGTTCTGAGGCCACGAAACATATAACTCATATCGGTTACATTTGATGTATCCCAGTTTTCTAATCCGTCAAATTCATGAATCCGTCCAAATCTGCTCACACAATTATCAAACATATGTGACATATTTGTCACACTTTCGGTATTCCAATCAAACTTTAAATCAAAAAAGGCTCTTGAATTTGCAAACATATAACTCATATCTTTTACTTTTGATACATCATTAGAAAAATAATAAGAACCATCTGGGCTACTATCAGAACCACTATTGTAAAACATATGAGACATATTTGTTACTTTTGAAGTATTTGTGAAATATGTTGCCGGAAGCCAATTTATGTTTGTAGTATTTGCAAACATATAACTCATATCGGTTACATTTTCTGTATTCAAATCAGTACTTACATGATTATTATCTAAAAAGTCAATTTGACTTGCCCCTATTCCATCAAACATATGAGACATATTGGTGACTTTCGAAGTATCCCAATTTACCAACATTAAGCCATCACTATATTCTCCTTCATAATTACTTGTGTTATAAAACATATAACTCATATCTTCTGCTTCAGAGGTGTCAAAATAATCATTAAATACAATATTTTTTAAATAGTTTGTTCCAGAATCAACCGTAAATAGATAAGAACTATCTGTATTCGCATATATCTTCTTTTTACTTCCTATATATACTGTATATTCATCCATGTACCACATTTGAATACTGTTATTTTGTTCTTGTGACACATCAATTTCTAAACCACCAAATCCAGCATCCTCTGCTGTATAGTCGACAAATTCAATATTTTCTACAGTACCTAACTTAAGTCCTTTCAACAACATATTAATTGGAAATTGAATGGTAAGCGTACTTGCTGTCACTGTATTATTACTATTACCTGTATCTCTTACTCTAGCAATTACGCTTCCATCTTCTGTAAATGTTATTTTCGCACTATTTTCATTTACTGTTGTCCAATTACTTCCTCCATTTGTAGAATATTCATATATTAAATTACTTGTCTTCGTTCCACCATATGTAATTGTTACTTCTTTTGTAAAGTTTGGACCATCATCCACTACATTATAAGTCGGAACACTAATATCATTTGTCTTTACAGTAATATTACTACTATCAGTATATTTTCCATTCTTTGCATATGCTCTTACTTTAATCTGATAATCTTTATTCTTATCTAATCCTGTAAATGTCTTTGTCGCACTTGTCTGTTCACTTGACCAAGCTC
>CAJKWD010000042.1 GCA_905203475.1 uncultured Acholeplasmataceae bacterium | reverse complement strand
CAACAGGAAATGGAAAACAAACAAAACCAATCGGATTAATCACAGCAGATGAAGTAAACATGGCGGGAGGAAAAAGCGAATCTAACAACATGTTGTATTATTTGTATATAGGAACTGATTATTGGACCATGTCGCCGTCCCACTTCCTCAACGATGCCGTTGCGAGTGAGTTCCGTGTGACGTCTTCTGGTGAGCTGAGCCCTTGGAACGGTGTGACGCGTGGTTACGGCGTTCGCCCAGTGCTCAATTTAGATACAAAAAATATAAAATTTACAGGGACAGGAACAATGCAAGATCCTTATGTAATAGAATAAAAAAATAAAGGCTAAGTTACTTAGTCTTTATTTTTTGGTGAGGATATTTTTCTATCATGTGATTTAACATATGTTTTAAATACTGATTCCTATGTTTTTTCCATTTAAAATCATTATGCATAATTATCAATTTATCATCTAATAAGCCTGCTTTATTTAACAATATATAAGCATCTTGATATGCTCTACGATATAGATCATGATCTTGCGTATTGATTTCATTTTTTCTTTTCTTTAATGATTCTTCAATATGTTTGGGAGATCTCATTACTAATAAGAAATATTCATTTTCATCTTCATGAATTCTTTGATAGATTTGTTCAGCTCTTTTTTCTTTTGGCAACTCAAATATATTTTGATTGGAAAAGACTTCTGGGTCTCTATCTTGAGCAATTACTCCTTTTTTTATACAATAACGAACAATAGAAGATTTTCCTGTTCCTTTTGCTCCTTCCACAATCATACGAAATGGTTGAATATGTTCTAAAATAGTTTCATTAGAATGATAGTATTCATGATCAGTTACATCGATTAATCCTTTTTTATTTGTATTTCTTGTTTGTTTTGGGATAAATTGGCTTAAATCATCTGTCTTACTTGTAACGGTTAGTAAAATTAAGTGATGTGTTTTTTTATAACAATCTACAGAAATATTTTTATCTTTATCTAAAAAGAAGTAACGGTTATAATCCTCTTCTTCTTGTTTACCAATATATTGTGTTGTTTTCAAATAACTGTCAATTCCTCCAGAACATCCAATTCTTGTCGCCACGTATTTTCTTTGATACATATGTATCTCCCCCTTTTTTGCACATAGTATTCTAATAAAAAGTGTGTTTTTTGTCAAATTAAGATATAATAAAATCGAGGTGATATTTTGAGAAAATTAGTATTTGCAACTACGAATCAGTTGAAGTTGGATATGGCAAGATATGTATTAGAACCACTCGGTTTTGAGGTCTTTGGTAAAAAGATGAAAAATTTACCAGAGATTCAAGCAGATTCAATTACAGAAGTGGCAATTTATTCATCTCAATATGCTCATCGTGAATTAAAGTGCGCGGTTTTAAAGAAT
This sequence comes from uncultured Acholeplasmataceae bacterium, assembly GCA_905203475.1. Taxonomy (GTDB): domain Bacteria; phylum Bacillota_I; class Bacilli_A; order RF39; family UBA660; genus UMGS2016. Next base: position 6,030 of record CAJKWD010000042.1, on the reverse strand, counting down.
GATTCTGGATTGGTTATTCCGGCTTTAAATGATTTTCCTTCTCTTTATAGTAATTATGTGGAAAAAACATTAGGCGAAGATGGAATTTTAAAATTGATGGAAGGAGTTCTAGATCGCAGAGCTTATTTTTTGGATGTGTTAGCTTATACAGATGAAGAGGGAAATACAAAAACATTTGAATCAAAATCATGGGGGACGATATCGAAAAATAAAGAAGGAAATATGGGAATAGGTTATGATTTTATTTTTATTCCTGATGGGCAAGAACATACGTTAGCTTGTTTTACAGACGAAGAAAAATTACCACTCTTTAGTCGTGATGCATATGCGAAATTAGGACAATGGTTAAAAGAGAAATAACAATGCGTGCTATTTCTCTTTTTGTATCCATGTCATAATGATATTGATAATATATTCTTGTTCTTGTGGTGTTAATTGGTGTTCTTTTTTGATATGATGCCATTTTTCTAAACATCCTCTGCAACAGGTTGCAGTAGCATGCTGAGCAATAAAGACTGGATGTCCTTTCATTGGAGTTTGTTTGCCATCGTTTGGAATGACTGCGGGTGCAAGTCTCGTAGAAATAAAGTCTCTTGCATGGCTTTCAATGGTATCTATACCTTTTTCTTGGATATATTTTTTTTCTTTTTCATGGAGATGCCACTTACTGCGAAATTTCGATTTACTTAATCGATACCAAATATCATTCATACTACCACCTTTCTCATTATAACATTTTCTTGGTAATTTTTTCTATTTGTGATATCATATAACGTACGTTTATTGATATCAGAAAGAATTTATATTATAATGAAAAGAGGTGAAATGAAATGTCAGAAAAACCACATGATTACTATAAAAGATTGTATGAAGCATACGCTAAAATGTTTGTAGAAAATATTTATAATAAATCATGGAGAAATTGTTTTTTTATGAGTGAGAAACCAGATTTACAAAGTAAAACATTAAACATTGGAATTGAAGTAACTAGTTCTCTGGATTCGAGGATACAGTGTGCTCATCATGCATTTAACAAGTATGTTGATAAGAAAATTGATGGTAAAACATTAAAGAAAATAGTAACTAAGCGAGATCAAAATGCCATTTGTCAAACTAATCCATTAATGGTTGGCTTGGATAAAAATCATGATACACAAGAAAATAATGAATTAAATGACTTAATATGTAGTATAAAAAATAAAACACAGGATAAACTTCCAAGTTATATGCATTATAAAAAAAATATGTTATATATTTTTACAGAAAGTAGTTTATTTTGCGAAGAAGAAATTAAATTGGTATGGAATGCATTAAAAGATATATTTTTAAATGTATCTTTGCAGTTTGATTTTTATTTTATTGATTGTATAGATAAAGTTTTTACATTAAGTGCTGATGATGGAAATGTAGTTGAATATAATGTTTCGCCAGAAGAAATGCACAAATTTACTGCCGAAGCTGAACGAATTGCAATGGAATATAATTAATTTACTATCAGTAATAAATGAAAAGAGGTGGTTTTATGTGGCAGATTGGTGATGTGAAGATACAAAATCAAGTTGTACTTGCTCCAATGGCAGGGGTTTGTAACAGTGCTTATCGGAAAATTGTCAAAGAAATGGGTTGTGGTCTTATCTATGCGGAAATGGTAAGTGATAAGGCAATTACTTATGGAAGTAAAAAGACTCGTGAAATGTTATTTATGGAAGAAGTAGAAAGACCAATTACCCAACAAATTTTTGGAAGTGATAAAGAGTCTTTTGTTACCGCTGCCAAGTATATTTATGAAACCATGAAACCAGATATAATTGATATTAATATGGGGTGTCCTGTTCCTAAAGTTGCAGTAAAAGCACAAGCTGGGAGTGCTCTTTTAAAAAATCCTGAAAAAGTAAAAGAGATTGTTAAAGCGGTTGTCGATAGTGTACCGATTCCAGTGACGGTAAAAATACGTAGTGGTTGGGATAGTGAGCATATTAATGCGGTAGAAATTGCGAAAATATGTGAAGAAGCTGGTGCTAAAGCAATTGCCGTACATGGTAGAACGAGAAGTCAAGGATATTCTGGAAAAGCTGATTGGAGTATTATTAAACAGGTTAAAGAAGCTGTTTCTATTCCAGTAATTGGTAATGGAGATATTAAAACTTGTTATGATGCTAAAAAGATGTTAGAAGAAACTGGTTGTGATGCAGTAATGATCGGCCGTGGGTGTCTTGGTAATCCTTGGTTGATTAGAGATTGTGTGAATTATTTAGAATATGGTAAAGAACCGATACCAGTTACGATAGAAGAACGTTTTCAGATGATTGAAAAACATATGAATTATTTATTGCAGATAAAACCTGAGAAAGTTGCAATCTTAGAACTTCGTACGCATGCTGCTTGGTATTTAAAATATGTACCTCATAGTAATCAATTAAAACAGGCATTGTTTGGTGCGAAGACAAAAGAAGAAGTGTTAAAATTATTAAAAGAATTTAAAAAGGAGAATGGGTATGAAAGCTAGTACTAAGAAGCGTATTTGTGCTTATTTAATCGATATGTTTATTTTATTTGTGTTTATTGGAATCGGAGCTATGCTTACCAATGTTACAGAAAATGAAAAAGCATTGCGATTAGAATTAAGTGAGATGAATGAAAAAGCAGTGATGAGAGAGACAAGTATTACTAGTTATTTATTTCATTTGAGTGAAATATCACAAGATATTGATAGAGAACATGTTGCCGTAGGATTTATTAATCTTGTGTTTGTCTTTATCTATTTTGTATTTATTCCATATTTTATGGAAGGAAAGACATTTGGAAAAGCTCTAATGAAAATTAGAGTGGTCGATGAAAGTGGAGAAGAAGCATCGATACATAGTTTAGTAATTCGTAATGTTGTTTTAAATGGATTGTTATATTTATTTTTATCATTGTTATTTATTTACATAGTTCCTGGAATTTTATATTTATTAATGATTAGTATTTTAGGAATTATCCAACTAGCACTAGTTATTTTTAGTGTTTTTATGGTATTATATAGGAAAGACGGAGTGGGATTACACGAAAGACTATCACATACGAGAGTGATAGAAGTTTAGGAGGAATAAACATGGAAGAAAGAAAGTTTACAGAACAAGAATTAGTTCGTCGTGAAAAAGCAAAAGAATTAGAAAGTTTAGGAATTGATCCATTTGGACATCGTTTTGATGTGACTACAAATTCAAAGGAAATTAAAGAAAAGTATGCACAATATTCAAAAGAAGAACTACATGAAATGGACTTAGAAGAAGTTACCATTGCTGGTCGTATTATGACACGTCGTCGTAAAGGAAAAGTAGGATTTATGCATATTCAAGATAAATATGGACAAATTCAAATTTATGTAAGACAAGATGTTGTAGGAGAAGAAGAATACGCTTTATTTAAAAAAGCAGATATTGGAGATATTGTAGGAATTAAGGGTACTGTATTCCGTACAGATATGGGAGAATTAAGCATTCGTGCAGAACACTATATTCATTTAGTAAAAGCATTAAAACCACTTCCAGAAAAATTCCATGGACTGACTGATACAGAAGAGAGATATCGTCGTCGTTATGTTGATTTAATTATGAATGAAGATGCGAGAAGGGTTGCTTTTGCTCGTCCAAAAATTATTCGTTCGATTCAGCACTATTTAGATAATTTAGGATATGTTGAGGTAGAAACACCTGTATTAGGTACTATTTTAGGAGGAGCTGCAGCAAGACCATTCATTACACATCATAATACATTAGATATTGATATGTATCTTAGAATCGCAACAGAATTACCACTTAAGAGATTATTAGTTGGTGGTATGGATGCGGTATATGAAATAGGTCGTTTATTTAGAAATGAGGGTATGGATCGTAAACATAATCCTGAATTTACGACAATTGAAGTATATAAAGCATATAGTGATTTAGAGGGTATGATGGATTTAACAGAAGGTATTGTTTCTAATGCTTGTATGGAAGTAAATGGAACTTATGAAGTAGAATTTAAAGGACATAAGATTTCACTTGCTCCAAAGTATAAAAGAATTTCTATGACGGATGCCATTAAGAATGCAACTGGAATTGATTTTGCAAGTGATATGACATTTGAAGAAGCTAAGAAATTAGCACAAGAACATGAGATTGTTGTAGAAGAGCATTTCTCATATGGTCATATCGTAAATGCATTCTTTGAAAAATACGTAGAAGAGACAATTGTAGAACCTACATTTATCTATGGACACCCAATTGAGATTAGTCCACTTGCTAAAAAAGATCCAAAGGATCCAAGATTTACACAACGTTTTGAATTATTTATTTTAGGTAGCGAATATGCCAATGCCTTTACAGAATTAAATGATCCAATCGATCAATATGAACGTTTTGAAAATCAATTAAAAGAACGTGAACTTGGAAATGAAGAAGCCAATGAAATGGATTTAGATTTCGTAGAAGCATTAGAATATGGTATGCCACCTGCTGGTGGTATGGGAATGGGAATTGATCGTTTAGTCATGTTACTAACAGGTAGTGAATCAATTCGTGAAGTTATTTTATTCCCAACTATGAAATTAAAATAGAAAGAAGGAAAATTATGAAAATATTATCAGTAAACTGTGGTAGTTCATCTTTAAAGTTTCAAGCATATGAAATGCCTGAAGAAAAAGTATTAATTCAAGGTACATTTGAACGTATTGGAATTGATGGGGGATTTTATACATTAAAATTAAATGGGGAAAAGATTAAAAAAGAAGTAGATTTACCAAATCATGAAGTAGCTGTACAAATTTTAGTACAAGAATTATTAGATCGTCATATTGTAGAATCTCTAGATGAGATTAAAGGAATTGGACATCGTACAGTACACGGTGGAGATAAATTTAATTCAAGTGTATTAATCGATGAAGAAGTGATGGAGAAATTACAAGAGTTAATTCCTTTAGCACCACTTCATAACCCAGCTGGAATTACTGGAATTCGTGCATTTGAAAAAATGATTCCAAATGCAAAGGCAGTAGCTGTATTTGATACGGCATTCCATCAAACTATGCCAAAAGAAAATTATTTATATTCTGTACCAATGGAATGGTATGAGAAATATGGAGTACGTAAATATGGATTCCATGGAACAAGTCATAAGTATGTATCACAACGTATGAATGAAATTTTAGGTAGAACGGATACAAAGATTATTACTTGTCATATTGGTAGTGGAGGAAGTGTCAGTGCTGTATTAAATGGAAAATGTATTGATACTTCTATGGGATTTACACCAAATGCTGGTATTATGATGGGAACACGTTCTGGAGACATAGATTATTCAATGATTCCATATGTTATGGAAAAATCTGGAATGACTTTACAAGAAGTAGATAATATCTTAAATAAGCAAAGCGGACTTTATGGAATTAGTAAAGGAAAAAGTGATGCAAGAGATATTGAAGCTGGTATGGAAGCTGGAGATGAATTATGTCTTCTTGCTCAAAAAATGTATGTAAAACGTGTTGTTGAATACATTGCAAAATACTATGTATTGTTAGATGGATGTGATGCAATTGTATTTACTGCAGGACTTGGAGAAAACTCTAGTTTAACAAGAAAACAAATTATGGATTCTCTACATGCCCTTGGTGTAAAAGTAGATGAAGAAGCAAACGATATGCGTGGAGAAGAAAAGATGGTAAGTGCACCTGATTCTAGTATTCCATGTTATGTCATTCCAACGGATGAAGAAGTTATGATTGCTAGAGATACTTATGAATTAATTAAATAAAGGCTTGTTTCATACAAGTCTTTTCTTGACACTAAAAATGATATCATTTAAAATGATAGATAGAGAAGAGTGAAATTATGTTTAAGAGGTCTATTTATCAAAAAATATATAAGAAAATTAAAAAATATCAAACCATTGTAATTGCTAGACATGTAGGACCAGACCCTGATGCTTTAGGTTCTTCTTTAGGGTTAAAACAAGCTATTTTAAATACATTTCCCAATAAAAAGGTATATACAGTTGGATGTCCTGCAA
>CAJKWD010000041.1 GCA_905203475.1 uncultured Acholeplasmataceae bacterium | reverse complement strand
CGATGCGAACGAAGCGCTCTACCAACTGAGCTAACAGCCCATCTCCAAATTACTTCATTAGTATATCATAAAAAAATAAAAAAGGGAAGAGAAAAAATGATAATTTATATATTATATATTTATCAATGATATGTAAAGTATCAAGATTGAAAAGTTCAACAAGTAAAAATTGTGTTAAAATGAAGATATGAGGTGATAAGATATGCGTGCAGTTATGCTAGTAGATAAGAAAAAATTAGAAGTAAGAGAAATAGAAGAACCAATATCTAAAAATGGGGAAGTTGTCATTGAAATTTTAAAATCAGGTATTTGTGGTTCAGATTTACATAATTTTGAAACGGGAAATCCCAAAGGTTTAGTTATGGGACATGAATTTTGTGGAACTGTTGTAGATCCAGGAAGTCGTGAAGATTTAAAAGTAGGGGATGTTGTTACGGCACTGCCAATTACACCATGTGGTCATTGTGAAGCTTGTGAAAGCGGAAATCCACAATATTGTAAACAAACTTGGAGTGATGCGGTAGGGCTTGCGGTTACAAGACCAGGGGCCCTGACGAAAAAGATTTGTGTACGTCCAGATATGGTATTAAAAGTGCCTAGTCAGGCAACTCCAGATGAAATGGCAATGGTAGAACCAACAGCAGTTGCTTTACATGCTGTTCATCTAGCAAATATTAAATTAGGAGAAAAAGTACTTGTTGTTGGTGGAGGAATCATTGGATTATTATGTGCGATGCTAGCAAAAAAAGAGGGAGCTCGTTTTGTTGCAGTCAGTGAAACAAATCCACATCGTGGTAATAAAGCCATTACATTAGGTGTTGCTGATAAATATTACGATGCAACAAACCAAAATTTAGTGCAAGAAGTGATGCAAGATACGAAAGAAGGATTCGATACAGTCATTGAATGTTGTGGAAATTCCAATGCTGTTACGAGTGCTTTTATGATGGTAAGACCAGGGGGCTGTGTTGTCTTAGTGGGTGTTGCTACAACAGCTATTCCAGTTCCAACTGTGCTTGCGGTTATGAATGAATTAACAGTACAAGGAGCAATTGCTTATACAAAAGATGAGTTTGAAACTTGTATAGAGATGATTGCGAATAAGCAAATTGAAGTTATGCAATTTGTAGATGACATTGTTTCATTTGATCAAGTACAAAATGCATATGAAAGATTAAGTAGTGGAAAAGATGCAGCTGTAAAAATACTCGTAGATCCAAAACTTTAAATTCTAATCATTGATTAGAATTTTTTTATTTAAAATAATAAAAATATAGTTGCAGAAATCATAAATAATCGTTATAATAAAATAAATGTGAAATTTATTTCACATTTATTAGAAAGGACATACTTATGTTAGAACTAAAAGATATTTGTTTTGAAAGAGAAAACAAGAAAATTTTAGATCATATAAATCTTGTTTTAGAAAAGAATAAATTTTATGTAATTACTGGTCCTAATGGAAGTGGAAAATCAACACTTGCTAAAATTATTATGGGAATTGAAAAACCAGATTCTGGTCAAATTATATTTGATGGAAAAGATATTACAAATTTATCTGTTGATGAACGTGCGAAATTAGGATTTGGTTTTGCTTTTCAACAACCAGTTCTTTTTAAAGGTATTACAGTATTTGATTTACTAAAGATAGCAGTCGGATTAGAGATTCATGAAGAGGATGCACTACGTCTTTTGCAGAAAGTAGGAATTTCTTCTAAAGATTATTTAAAACGTGAAATCAATCGTTCTTTATCAGGGGGAGAATTGAAAAGAATAGAAATCGCTACCGTATTAGCCCGTAATCCATATGTAGCTATTTTCGATGAACCAGAAGCAGGAATTGACTTATGGAGTTTCCAAAGCTTAACAGAGGTATTTCGTGAAATAGAATCTACTTCTAATGGTATTACACTTGTGATATCTCACCAAGAGCGTATTTTAAATATTGCCGATCAAATTATCTTATTAGAAAAGGGTACAATCAAACAAATTGGAGATCGAGAAGAAATGGTAAAAACTATTTTTAACGATTCAAATAATGTGGAGGAACAATCATATGAATGAAGTAGATAAAAAGTTATTACACGAAATTGTAGATGATGATGTTGAAAAAACAGAAGTATACAATATTCGTAAGAATGGACAATGTATTGGTAGAAAAAGTAACCCTTATATTGATATTATCAGTAAAGAAGATGGAACAGGTATTGATGTATATGTTAAAGATAATACATTATTTGGAATTGTTCATATTCCTGTTATTATTACAGAAAGTGGATTAACAGATGTTGTATATAATGATTTTCACATTGGTAAAAATTCAAATGTAGTAATTATCTCAGGTTGCGGTGTCCACAATGATCACGATAAAAATTCAATACATGATGGAATTCACCGCTTTTATATAGAAGAAAATGCAAAAGTAAAATATGTGGAAAAACACTATGGAGAGGGTAAGGGAACAGGAAAGAAGATTTTAAATCCTGTGACTGAAATTTATATGCAGCCTGGTTCTCATATGACCATTGATACTGTGCAAATAAAAGGGGTAGACTCTGCAAAAAGAAAAACATATGCGAAATTAGAAGAAGACAGTACATTAGTCATTACAGAAAAAATTATGACGCATGGTAAGCAAAAAGCAATCACTGATTTTAAAGTAAAATTAAAAGGAAAAAATGCTAGTACACACGTAACATCCAGATCTGTGGCAACAGAAGATTCTTATCAAGAATTTTCTTCTAATATTATTGGCAAAACAAGATGTTATGCACATGTAGAGTGTGATGCTATATTAAAAGATCATGGTAGGGTAAAAGCAATTCCAGAAATTTATGCGAAAGATATAGAAGCTAATTTGATACATGAAGCAGCGATTGGTAAAATAGCTGGAGAACAACTTATGAAATTGATGTCATTAGGATTGACAGAAAAAGAAGCTGAAGAAGCCATTATTCAAGGATTTTTAAAATAACTTATGGGAAAAGTAAGACAACCAATTCATCAGAAATCAATCGCAACCAAAGAAAAGATTATCAAATATGGTTTTCAATTAATGTGTGAAAAAGGATATCATAATGTGAATACCATCGATATTGCTAATGCTTCACATGTTTCTACGGGAATTATTTATCAGTATTTCCATGATAAACATGATATTTTAATCGAAGGTGTAAAACGCTATTCAGATGAAATCATGTTTCCAATGATGGACGTATTAAAAAATGAAGCCGATTTAAAAAATAACTTTGAGACAGCTCTGGAAAAAATGATTCAAAAAACAAAAGAAGCACATACTATTTCTGAAAAAGCATATCGTCAATTACAGGCCTTACAAAATAGTGATGAAGAAGTGTTTCAAATTTTTAAACAAAAAGAAATGGAAACAACAGAAAAAATAGAAGGAATTTTACAACAACAAGGTTTTCAAATTCACAATCAAAGAGAAAGAGTGCATTTTTTAATTCATATGATTGATGTTTTATGTCAAGAGTTGAGTTATCATCAACATCAAAATTTTAATTATCAACAAATGACAAAAGAAACAATTCGTATGATTATGTGTCTCTTTTATGATTGTACTACTTGTAAAAAATTACGAATAGAATCGTAATTTTTTTGTATATACTTACAAAATATGGAAAGAATAGAAGTAGGAGGTCACTATGGAAAGAAAAAGAGAATCAAGATCATTTGGTTTTATTTTATGTTTGTTAATTGGTATTTTATTAGGTAGTCTAGGAACATATTATGTTTTATCTATGAATTATTCAAATGAAACAAATCGTTTAAAAAGAGAAATAAATGAAAAGGAAAATGAAATCAAAAAACTACAAAACAAACAAAAAGAAGAGACTAAAAAAGAATCAGTTGATATTACAGCTGATGATACGAAAAAAGAATATAATCAATTGTTAAATCAGAAATTAAAACCAGCTTTAATGTATTTAAATCATACTAGAACCACATATGATGATTCAGACTTTACAGATTTAGAAATAGCAAATGCTACTTGTTACTATTTAAAAGATCAAGATGATGAAAATATCTTTGAAAAAGGAAATAATAGTGATGAGAAGAGAACAATTCAATTTTCTAAATTAAATCCATTTGCTAAAACATTATTTGGAGTAGAAATCAAAAAAGAACAACTAGATGAAACAATTTTAAAAGATGAAACAATAACATGTCAGTATGATAAAGATATGAAAGATGTATTATATAAAGTAACAAAGATTATTGATCATCAAGAAACTGGAGAAATTGAAATTACTTATGATGATATTAGTGGTGTGTTAGATAATGACAAGAAAAAGGATAAAATAGAAGATTTGAAAAAGGATGATTATTTTGAATATGAGGAAAGTGATGTTCAGGCAAAATATCAACTAGTTTTAAAAAAGGTATCAAATAATGAATACCAAATAATCAGTAATAAAAAGATTTGACGTATTCAAATCTTTTTTTGTAAAGTAGCTTCTTTTTTTCATAACTTATGGCAACGAATAAATCATACTTGTGTTATACTAAAGACAGGATGTGGTAGCTATGAGGTATAGAAATCGACATATCATTTATGGGTTTGTATTTGTATTTTTGAGTGTTTTCGTGATATGGATTGGTTATCTTGTTTATATTGAATTAATTCGTCCAAGTCGTAATAGTACACCACAAATTGTAGAATCTAACGCTAAAAAAGAAATTGAACAGAATAAAATTTTTTCAGATAAAGCATTTGTGTTTCAAGCACCTTATACAAAAGACAAGCAACTTCGTTTGCCAATGATTAATCTAAATAGCAAGGATGCAAATTTTGCAAACCAAGAAATTCAGACAATGTATCAGACATTGTATCAGGAAAAACAGAAAATGACACAAACAGGACAAAATATTATCAGTCAATATCAATATACAATTCATGAAGATATACTATCACTTTTGATTTATATTCAACATCGAAATCAAGAACAAGTAACATATTCTTACATGACTTATCATTTTTACTTAAGTAGTGGGAATACTGTCCCTTACCAAGAAGTTTACCAAATCGCATCTATTTATGATTTTAATATTGATTTAAAAGTAGAAGATGCCATTTATAGATGGATAGAAAATGATCCTAATCTGACATTAGAAGAAAAAAATCAATACGTACAAAAGTTAATGTCTACATATCAAGAGTTAGTAGCAAACAATACATTACAATATTATTTTGATTTAGAAAAACATTTTTATATTATTTTACCAGTTGAAGAACCAAATCAATCAGAATCCGTATATAAAATTTTTGCACTATAGAAGTTTGATGATTCAAACTTCTTTTACATCACTTATCAAGAAATGACAAAATAGTCATTACAGCTTTTAGAAAATATAGTATAATGTTTGATAAAGGAGGGATTGTATGGAACGTTATCAACCAGACATTCATCAAGGACTTACAGAAGAACAAGTTCAGTTAAGAAAAAAAGAAAATCTTGTATATACAGATAAGACACCACGTACAAAAACAATCCCTGAAATTATTCTTCGTAATTTAATTACTCCATTTAATATTTTAAATACTTGTTTAGCACTTGCTGTTTTATTTAGTGGCTCTTTGAAAAATTTATTATTTATGGGTGTTGTGATTTGTAATACATTTATTAGTATGATTCAAGAAATTCATGCGAAGAAACAAATTGATAAGTTGTCTCTTTTAGCAACTTCAAAAGCTTTAGTAGTTCGCGATGGTAAAATACAAAAAGTAAGCATTTATGATTTAGTATTAGATGATATTGTACGTTTTGATCGTGGAGATCAAGTAGTTGTTGATTCAATTATCAAAAAAGGAGAAGTAGAAGTTAATGAATCTATTATTACAGGGGAAGTAGAACCTGTATATAAAGAAGAAAACGATATGGTTTTATCAGGTAGTTTTATTAGTTCAGGAACTTGTTATGCTAAAGTAGAACATGTTGGAATGGATAACTATACTTCTAAAATTGCAAGTGGTACAAAGTTTGTTAAAAAAGTACGTTCAGAAATCATGCAAACATTAAATAAAGTAATCAAAGTCGTATCGATTATTATATTACCTCTTGGTATTTTACTATTTTTAAAACAATATAGTTTACACCATTCATTAAATCAAGCTATTTTGAATACTGTAGCTGCTGTAATCGGAATGATACCGGAAGGTTTAGTGCTCTTAACAAGTACTGTATTAGCCGTTGGAGTTGCCAAATTAACGCGTTATAAAATATTAGTAGAACAATTATACGGATTAGAGACATTAGCAAGAGTAGATACGATTTGTCTTGATAAAACTGGAACACTAACAGAAGGAGATATGGTTATTACAAATTTAGTTCCATACCAATCTCATAATCAAAAAGAAATGGAAACATTACTTACTTTATTAGCAACGAATTTTGAAGATAGTAATGCGACAATGGCAGCAATTAAAAAAACATATCCCGAACGATTGGAAAAAGAAATTTTATATCAAGTACCATTTACTTCTAAACGAAAATGGTCTGGTGTTACTTTTCAGGATCGATCAATCTTACTAGGAGCATTAGAATTTTTAATACAAGATATTCCAAATGATATGAAAACAATTGTTAATACATTATCACAAGATAGTAGAGTCGTTGTTTTAGCAACCTCTAAACAATCATTAGAAGCAAAACAATTACCACAACAAATTGAAGTAATTGGTTTTATTCAAATACAAGATCATATTCGTAAAGAAGCAAAACAAACACTTACTTATTTTAAACAAGAAGGTGTAGATATTAAAATTATATCTGGAGATCATGTAAAAACAGTTACAAGTGTTGCTTCTAAAGTAGGAATTTCTGATTTAAAAGCAGTAGACGCAACTACATTAAAAGATTATGAAAGTATTAAAAAAGCAGTAGAGGAGTACCAAATTTTTGGACGTGTGACGCCAGAACAAAAGAAAGATATGGTCAAAGCTTTGCGAGAAAATGGACATGTAGTAGCCATGACAGGAGATGGCGTAAATGATGTTTTAGCTTTGAAAGAAGCAGATTGTAGTATTGCTGTTGCGAGTGGTAGTGATGCTGCTAGAAATGTATCAGAAATGGTATTATTAGACTCTAATTTTGATCGTCTTCCAAAAATTCTAAAAGAAGGTAGACAAATTATTAATAATATCGAACGTTCCGCTACTTTATTTTTAGTAAAGACAATTTATGCAACATTATTAGCAATTTGTTTCTTATTTATTTCTCTACCATATCCATTTGTTCCAATTCAATTAACATTAATTAGTGTCACAACGATTGGAATTCCATCTTTTATATTAGCTTTAGAGCCAAATGAGAAGCGAGTTAAAAAATATTTCTTCTTCAATATTATTAGTAAATCAATTCCAACTGCTGTGACCATTGTCGAAAGTATTTTAATGGTATTATTATGTGGTAGTATCTTTCACTTTACGAAAGGACAACTATCTACTATTTGTGTCTTAACAATGGGATTTATTTCATTTATTTTACTATTCCGATTATGTTATCCATTTAATTTATTACGTGGTACGTTATTTGGTAGTATGTTAGTTATCTTCTTAATTGGAGCAATTGGTTTAAGGGAACTATTCTCTTTATCCTTTTTACCATTTGATCGATTAATCTTTTTAGCTATCTTTTTATTATTAGCTTACGAATTATATCGTATCAATTTACAACTATTTTTAAAAATATATCAAACAAAGCGATTTCAAAAAATAAAGGATTTCATTTTCTCATGAAATCCTTTTTACTATACAAAAAAACAAGTACGAATACTTGTTATTTCTTTATGGTGACCTGTACGAGATTCGAACTCGTGAATGCTGCCGTGAAAGGGCAGTGTGTTAAGCCGCTTCACCAACAGGCCATGGCGCCTCAAGTAGGACTCGAACCTACGACCCCCTGATTAACAGTCAGGTGCTCTAACCAACTGAGCTAT
>CAJKWD010000040.1 GCA_905203475.1 uncultured Acholeplasmataceae bacterium | reverse complement strand
GATAAGAAACTTCTTTTTGTTCAAATGAAATAATAATATATAATATATTTTTTTCTTCGACCAATTGTTCATCTATAATTGCATACCCATGAGATATCATCCATCTTCTGAGATACGGAACATCTGTATGAGCACTAATAATACAGTGTTTTACATCATCTCTGTGATTTAAAATATCTATAATTGTATAAGTCCCCATACCAGATAGGATAACTGTATCTTGTTCAGAAACAGATATCCCTTTTAGCCCATCTGTACAAATCGTTTTAACAAGATTTTGGACTTGATATTTAGAAATATTTTCTTTAGCTTGTTTTAGAGCATTTTCACTAATATCACTGGCAATACATGATAGATGTTTTTCTTTTGCTAGATAAATATCTATTAGTCCGTGATCACATCCAACATCGATAATTGATGGAGTTGAAACCATATCGGCAATGGTCTTTAACCGACTAGATAGTTTCATTAGTCACCCATATAATCTTTTAATTTACGACTACGTGATGGATGACGCAATTTACGTAATGCTTTTGCTTCAATTTGACGAATACGTTCACGAGTAACACCAAACATTTGACCTACTTCTTCTAATGTTCTACTTTTTCCATCTTCCAAACCAAAGCGTAAACGAATAACTCTTTCTTCACGTTCAGTTAAAGTAAGTAATACTTCAGAAATTTCATCTTTTAACATTTCATTTGTAGCATAATCTTCTGGACTCATATTTCTTTCATCTGGTACGAAATCGCCTAGATGAGAATCATCTTCTTCTCCAATTGGCGTTTCTAAGCTGACTGGTTCTTGACTAATCTTATAGATATCACGTATTTTTTCAACAGATAAATTCATTTTTTTAGCAAGTTCTTCTTCCGTTGGTTCACGGTTTAATTCTAATGTTAATTGACGTTGAATACGCGCTAATTTGTTGATTGTCTCAACCATATGAACGGGAACACGAATCGTTCTTGCTTGATCAGCAATGGCACGTGTAATAGCTTGACGGATCCACCATGTTGCATATGTGGAGAATTTATATCCTTTCGTTACATCAAATTTATCAACCGCTTTCATAAGACCAATATTACCTTCTTGAATTAAATCTAAGAATAACATTCCACGTCCAACATAACGTTTGGCAATACTAACTACTAAACGTAAGTTAGCTTCTGCTAATGTATTTTTAGCACTTTCATCACCAGAATTAATACGATCAGCAAGTTCTAATTCTTCTTCCATTGTTAATAGTTTAATTTGCCCGATCTCTTTTAAATACATACGAACAGGATCGTTAATCGTAAGGTCTTTTGTAATTGCTTCGTCATCTAAAATTAATTTTTCTGGTTCTTTTTCTTTTACCTCTCCATCTTTGTTTCCATTTGCTTCTTCTTCTGATAAAATTGGAATATGATTTTCACTAAATGTCGTATATAAATCATCTAATGAATCAGAGTCTAATTCTAATCCTTTTAATGCATTAGCAAGTGCTTCATAGGTAATATACCCCTTTTTCTTTCCTTCTTCTACTAATTCTTTTTTTCTAACATCAAATGTTTTAATTTCATTTATCATATTTTCTATCCCCTAACCTTAATTCAACAATACGCGTTGCTAGTTTTGTTTTTTCTTCTAAACTAGCACCTTCCATTTCTTTTTGTAATCGTTTAATTTCTTCTTTGACTGTATATTCACGAATCACTTTCGCATAATCATTTAATTCTTCAACACTTGCTTCTTCTTTTAAATTAAGTGCGGCAATATCTGAAAGTGCTTCTTGCATAGTTTCATTATCACTGACATAAGTCATAAAATCAGCGAGTTCTATTTTACCATATTCACGATAAAACAGACGAATTTCACGGGCTAAATTACGATAAGCTTTCGTTGGCATAAATGTTACTTTTTCTTCGTAAATTTGAATTGCTTGTTCGTCTCTCAACATATAGTAAAGCAATGCCTTTTCAGCTTTCTCATATTTCGTTTCGCGTTTCTTTTCTTTGACGACTCTAGGCGGAACAATCATTTTCTTTTCTTCTTCTGTTTGTAGCTTGTCCAATTGCTCTTTTAAAAAAGAAATATCTAATCCACTTTCATCATGAACTTTTTTTAAAGTTACTTCGCGCATGATATCATCTGATATTTTTGAAAGTTCTTGAATGACTTCTTTGACATAATGAGTTAAATCAGCACTATCACTTAAATCCTTATTTTTTTTATAATACGCTAATTTAAAATCCATGGTACTCATAGGATTGTCTAACTTCTTTTGAAAAGCTTCAGCACCGTATTTACGAATATATTCATCTGGATCTAAGTCGTTTTCTAGGCGGACGACTTTAGGTGTAACACCAAGTTTTAATAATTCTTCAATACAGCTAGCAGTTCCTTTTGCTCCTGCTTGATCACCATCAAAACAGATAATAATTTCATTCGATAGACGTTTTAAGTGACTAGCTTGTTCCTTGGTAACAGCGGTTCCCATCGTTGCCACAACATTTTTTATACCAATCGTATAAGCACGAATCACATCCATGAACCCTTCCATCAAAATAATTTGTTTTTTCTTTCTTGCTTCTTCTTTAGCACGGTGATAATTATATAGAAGTTCTCCTTTTTTAAAGATTTCTGATTCTTTGCTATTGATATACTTGAATTGCTTTTCATCGTTATATAAACGTCCCGAAAATCCTACTACACGACCTTCTAAATCCCATAATGGAAACATAACACGATCGATATAAATATCAGATAAACCATAATTATTTTCAACAACGAGTCCACTTCTAATAAGTACATTTTTTTCATAGTTCTTTTTTAATAACAAATCTGTTAATGTATGGCCATCTTTTAGTGAATAACCAATACCAAACTCTTTAATACAAGCATCATCAATTTGTCGTTTCTTTAAATACGCAAGAGCACCTTGTCCTAATTTCGTATGTAAATTATTTTGATATAATTTACTTGCAAAAGAATAACAATCATATAATTTTTGATATTTAGAAGAAGTTTGATGTGTTGGTAAATGTAAGTTCATCTCTACACCGGCCATTGTAGCAACTTTGCTAACAGCTTCTCGAAAAGATACATGTTCGTAATCCATAATAAACTTAAACACATTTCCCGAAGCACCACAAGCAAAACATGTATAGATTTGTTTCTCTCGAGAAACACTCATCGATGGATGGTTATCATCATGAAAAGGACAAACCCCAAAGAAATTTCTTCCCTTTTGTGTTAATGGGATATAACTAGAGATTACATCGACAATATCAACCTGTTCACGCAAGTGTTGTAATTCTTCTTGACCAATCACTAGAACACCCCCTCATTAATTAATATACTGCAAAACTTTGCAAATTCCTTTTTTTTCTTACAATTTTTTTCATTTTTTTAAAAAACAGTACTTATTGTACCATTTTCTGCAATAATTTCAATCTTTTTCATCGTACATTTGTATTCTTTCTAAAACAAAAAAAGCAAAACACTTTACATCTCTTTTAGAAAAAAGACTGCGATTTCTCACAGTCTATCTATATAAACGCTAAATGCAATTAGCGCGCATAAGGGAAAACAAACATGATATGAACTACTTAAAAAGTGAATATATATCTGTTTTATTTTATTCTAAAATACATTCTATGTTCCATCATCTATTTTTAATATATACATTTTATACTAAAATATTCTTATTTCCATTCTATTACTCTATATTCATTAGCTTTAATTTTTTTCTTAAACTTCTCACATCAAAATTTTGTTTCACAGAAACATTTAAATAATAATATAATTCTTGTTTATTATAACTATTCTACATAGTGGCTCCAACTCAATTGTGTCAACCTTGTCGACACTTTTTCCTCACAAAACACAATGTAAAATTGTCGCATTCTATATCATGTTCTTTTATTATACTTTTTACCTACTTCAATCATTAATTTTTTAGAATACATTCCGATAATATCTTCTCCATAAATATTTCCAGCTTCGTATAAAAGTTTCCCAATTTCAAAATATGTAATCACTTTATGTCTTTCTCGTGAATAGTTTTTAATTTGACCATATACTTCATCATCAATTATTTTTGTTTTTATTTCTTGATAATAATTCATATTGCCTCCTTCTAATGAATACAGGTTTCAATTATATAACTGTTATGAGCTTTTCTTATAACAACACTGCCGTGTTCATCCGTTCTATAAATTTTGGATCGTTTTAGACGACTTAGAACTTGCCGATCTGGATGACCATAGCGATTATTTTTCCCAACAGATATAAAGGCATATTGTGGTGTAATGGTTTCAATAAAATTCTCTGATGTGCTCGTTTTACTGCCATGATGACCAACTTTTAAAATATCGATATTTTGAAAGTGATGATGTTCTAATAAATCGGTTTCTACTTTTGTGCCAGCATCTCCCATAAGCAAAGTTTTTAACTTCCCAAATTCTAAATAAATAACTTGTGAATTATCATTTTCATTCTCATATAGAGTATGATTTAAAAATCGTAATCGTAAATTGCCTGCATAAATCGTAGTTACATTCTGCACATAATGAATGTTTTTCAGTTTTAAATAATAAATCAACTCTTGTTCTAAATCATTAAAAGAATCATGATTAAATATTACATGTCTGACAGGAAAGCGTTCCACAAAAGGAATACTCTCTCCCATATGATCATAATCACCATGAGAAAGAATCAAATAATCAACTTGTGTAATCCCTGTTGCTTTTAGATATGGAATAATAACTCTTTCTGCATAAGAACTCGTCTTCTTTTCCTGCCAATCTTCTTTTTGATAATTCAATTTACCACCAGTATCAACGAGAATTGTTTTCTCACCACGCATCAAGAAGCTATCACCTTGTCCAACATCAAACATAACAAATTCATTTGGATAAAAGTAAGTCGTTATTTTTAAAGCACATAATAAACATATAATAGCAATCGTTTTCCAACGAAGTGACTGCTTCATATAAAAACAAAATATAAATAAGATATAAAACCATAATGCTGGCTTTCTAAATACAATTGCTGCTGGTAACATTTTTTCCGCAATTTGATTTCCATATTCTAAAATAGATATGAGATATGAGAATATTGGAAAACAAATGGGAAGAACCAACACTAAAAAAGACAGCGGGAATAATAAATAACTGACAAATGGAATATAAATAAGATTCCATAATATACTCGTAAATTGCAATTCATATTGGTAGGTTAAAGTAATGGGAATACTAGCCATAAAACTAATAAGGGAAATAATAAACAATTTGGGTAATGTCTTTTTCTTTTGAAAATATCGTGCGCATAAGATTAAAGCATCACTTACGACAAAGCTATATAAAAAACCAATATCATAAATGCGATATGGATTCATGCACAATAAAACACAAAAAAATAAAACATAAAATTGATGAAGTGATAGATATTTCTTCCCAGGAGACAAAGAAAACAAAAGAGATCCTAATACACGAATCACAGATATAGAAAAGCCAATAATCCACGCATAAAACATCATCAGGGGCAATGAAAATAACTGTGCTTTTCTACGATCTTTAAAAAAATAGAAGAAAAGTGTTAAAAAGAAAGAAAAATGCATTCCAGAAATACAAAACAAATGGCTAACTCCCAGCTTTCGATAAATTTCATCATCATAATTTTTCTTACTTCCTAAGAGAAATAAACTTAAATAAGTATCGTTAGGATCAATATGATTAATTCTCTTTTGAATTCCGTTTTTAACGATTGATTTTAAAGAGTGATCTCTTTGTAATTTATTGATTTTTTCTATTTGAATTTGCCAATGAATATTCTGACTTTTTAAATAATTACGATATGAAAATTGATAGAAATTAGTATTAGTACTTGGTAGTTGATACTCACCTTGAAAAGAAATCATCATTTCGTATTCTAAATTTTTAATGAACCACTCTTTCTCTTTTAAACTTGTAATTTGATAATATGCAATATAGTTTTGATTTTGTTTTAATTCTAATTTTAAAGTATCACCAATAATTTCAAAATCAATAATTCGGGCCTGCTTTATTTCATCTTTAGGGACATTCCAACCTCGCTTCAAACATGCATATACAACAAAACAAGTAATTAATATCATACTACATAGTAAGATATTCTTTAATTTTTTCAAAGGTACTATCGCCAATTCCTTTTACATTTTTTAAATCTTCAATATTTTGAAAGCCATGTGTATTACGATATTCAATGATTGCATTTGCTTTTGTTTCTCCGATTCCTGGAAGTAACATCCATTCTTCTTTGGTAGCTGTGAGAATAGATATTACATGTGGCCCTTCTTCTACTGTAACTGTTTCCTCTTCCTTTTTATTAGAGATAACATCTTTTTCTTGTAAACACCCATCATTTTTTATTTCTGGACAAACACAAGTCTCAATGGGCAATTGCAACTGATTACCGTTTTCAAATGCAGCAATCTCCTCTTTTGTATAAATTAAAATCACCATTTCATCTTTTAGCCTCTTACTTAAATTTAAATAATTTGTATCTGCATTTTCTAAAAGACCTCCAGCTTTTGTAATAGCATCCAATACGTTTCCCTTTTCAAACTCATATACTCCAGGGTTTACAACAGCACCTTTTACATCAACAGCAATCATTTCTGCTTCTTTTTTCTTATCTTTCGATTGTGCTTTTGTCTCTTGAAACGAAATTGTATCTTCTGACTTTGAACAAGATACTACAAAAAAACAAAGTAATAATAAAATAGATATTTTTTTCATATTTTTTCCTCCCCTACTTTTTATATACAAAAAAAGTAGGAGGAAGTCCTGCTACTTTAACGTTGGAATTTTTATTTTTTCTCTCTTTGTTTCAACACTGACACGCTGTACCATTGCTAGGGCTACCATTAACGATATTGTAAAAGATCCTCCATAAGATAAAAATGGTAATGGTACTCCTGTCAATGGAATTACGCCAAAAAGTCCACCTAAATTTAAAAATATATGCATAAAAATATAAACTGCAACCCCGATACAAATATATCTACCACGAACAGTATTCGCTTTAGCAGATAAATTTAAAATACGATATAACACAATAATGTATAACAAGAAAACAATACTACATTTTAAGAATCCTTCTTCTTCGGCAATAATAGCAAATACACTATCTGTATGTGGTTCAGGGATATATGAGTATTTTTGTTTACTTTTACCAGCTCCTAATCCCATTAATCCCCCATCATTGATAGCAATAATCCCATTACAAATTTGATAACCACCAGTTTCATATTTACTACATGGATTAAAAAAATCAAAACGACTTTTTTGGGCATCTGATAAAATATGACCAGAAACAGCTATCTTTGCACATATCGCTACAACGATAAAAATTAAAACAAGACCAATGGTTTTCAGTTTTTCTTTTGGCAATATAGGACTCACCCAAAACATAACAGCAAAAATAGAAAATAAAATAAACATAGTTCCTAAATCTTTTTGCGTAAAAACAACAAAAGGAAGCAAGCCACCAATGACTACTATTTTTCCAATCATATCCCAATGTTTATATTTTTTACTTCGTAAACGATAATAATATTTTTCAAATAACAAAGCTAAACAAACAATTAAAACAGGTTTAGCAAATTCACTTGGTTGAAATTGCATAAACCCTAAATTAATCCAGTTTCGGCTACCACGGTGATCTGATCCATACATACTAAGATATGCAAGCAACATAACAATTGCAACATATCCAATAATTGCCCATGGCTTATATCTATTTGTCTTCATATTTAAAACAATAATTGTGAGTATAAAACCAGCACCTATCATTGCTAAATGACGATAAAAATAATAATAAAGTGGTACAGCAGAAGTCACTGCTTCGCTACTAGAGGCAGTTACAATGTTTAAAAGTCCAAAGATGAAAAGAAAAATAGTAGCAAATAAAAGCGGTTTATCCATATCAGAAATAAATCGTTTTAATCTCATTGTACTCACCTCTATCCTTTTATCATTTTACCATACTTTTGAAAAGAGTTCATCTATTTATCCTAAAAATAGGTATTAATCATAAACAAAATGACCTAAGATGAGTAAAATATAGTAAAGGAGGTATGAATAATGTACTACTATGGCGGATATCAAGGTTATGGCTGTGGTGCTCCATATGGCGGAGGATACGGTGGCGGTTACGGCACTGGATATGGTGCAGCAATTATTTTAGTATTATTTATTTTATTAGTAATCGTTATCGGTGCTCGTGCCTGCGGCGGTTGTAACCAACGTTAGTATAAAATTAAAAAAATAGATTTTCATAATCTATTTTTTTATGTTTTATTTGTATATTTTATCCAATTATACATGTAAGAAAAAGCACCCAAAAAT
>CAJKWD010000039.1 GCA_905203475.1 uncultured Acholeplasmataceae bacterium | reverse complement strand
ATTTTCATAAGTTAAAGTATCACTAACTTTTTCTTTATCAATCCAAAAAATATTTGAAATTTCAGCTTCTTGTTTACTCAATTTAAAATCTCTTTTTGGAACCGCTAAAAAATAAACTACTTCTTTATTAATATTTCCATTTTGTATATATGACAGTGAATATCTTTTATCTTTGAAAACTTCAATATCAATATTTGTTTCTTCTTTTACTTCTCTAATTGCAGTTTCAGTTTCAGATTCACCTGGCAACATATGCCCTTTAGAAAAACCGAAACTTCCTGATTTTTTTTGTTGAATAATTAATATTTTTCCATCTAATTCTACAATTGCACCACATGATTTTTCTTGTTTCATATTCTATATTCCATCCCTTTCTATTTGTTTCTTTCTTAATAACATGAGCTCCCACATCCATATAACTGCTTTATCAGATAGTTCTGCTTCATCTCCAAGTGATGAATCATACAAATACTTTTCCTTTAAATCCTCAAACTGATTATAAACCTCTAATAATTCTTCACGCGATATAAATGATAACTTACGTTGTACTTGAAAGTTTTTATGCCATTTTAACACTACTTTTAATAAATTGTTCAATACTTCTCCATCTGGGACATAACAATCATGTTTGGTCATTGCAACAAGTGTATCAATTAAATTGTGAAATGCAATTTCAATTTGAGTTGCTAGTTGTAAAACATCATGTTCTTCCATATCTACACCTCTTACTCACGCAATTATATAAATGATTAAAATGCGTTCATATCAATTTTTATCTCTTCCATAATATGTCCAATATTTCCTTCTCTTGCATATTTCTTCATATCAAAGAAATTTTCATCAATAGAAACCCACTCTAATTGATTTACCTCTTCTACTAATTCCACATCTTTGTTTAATTTTCCATAGTATACTTCTAATTCTTTTTCCCATTTTACATAAGTAATATTCATAAAATGTGTTAATGTTACATCATCTTTTGAAATATTTGTTTCTTCATAAAGTTCTCGATAAGCCTCGTTCAATCCATCATTTTCTTTTTCAATCTTTCCACCTACTAAATTATACATTCCTTTATACGGATCTTTTGTTCGTTTGCACATTACTGTTTGAGTCATGCTTGAATTAAAAATTACAATGACATTCATCTTTTTCATTTTATCACCTCACCTAAAATAAATCTTTCTCAAAAATATACTGTGCATGAGCTGTTTTCACATGTTGTTCAAACCATTGAATATATGATTCCTTTACTTCATCAACTTCAAAAATTATAAAGCCATATACATCTGATTCCCATGAACTTTTTTCCTTTAAATGAAATTGATTGTCTTTTCTAACATCATCTACTGAAACAAAATCAAATACTTGTACCATCAAAGATGGTTGATAACCAAGTGACAAATAAATTGGACAAGCGCGAAAACGAGCCCCTAAATCAAGATGTTTAATTCCTTTTTTGATACATCTCTTTTCAAATTCATTGATTAAATCTTTCGCATATCCTTTTCTCCTATAATTTGAATCTACTGCTAAAACACTCAAGGTAATTTTTTGATATTCTAAATCCATTCCTTTTCCAGTAAGTCCAGCAATGATCTTTCCATCTTCTTCCATATACATTAATAAATCAGGGTCCATACAAAATTGTTTTCTCATTTCTTCATAACGATCCCCCATTGTAAAATAATGTTCTTGATGGTTGTTCGCATCTTCGTAAAAAGTTCTGGCGAAAAATTGAAATAACGCTTTTAATTGATCTTGATTTTGAATTGTTTGAATAGAAACCATAACATATCTCCTCTTTTTCTAACAATATAGTATCATATATTACAAAAAAAATACCAGTCCGAAGACTGGTATTAATCTTTTGGTTTAAAAATAAGAGAGAAGAAAAACGAAAATACGATGGCAGCAATAATTCCTGATGAAGTAAGATCGAACATTCCCATGAGTAATCCAATGATACCAAAGTCTGCAGCTCTAGCAAGTGCTCCATGAATTAATAAATGTCCAAAGGATGTAATTGGTACTAAAGCTCCTCCTCCGACAAATAGAATAATTTTATCATAAATACAGAACGTATCTAAGAATGCTCCAACAACGACAAAGATCGTCGTAACATGTCCTGGTGTTAGTTTGGTATTATCTAATATCATTTGAGCAAGTAAACAAACAAGCCCTGCAAATAAGAATGAATTCACGTATAACATCATTTTACTACCTCCAAACTAATGGCATGAGCAATACTAGGAATGGATAATTTCTGATTGGTCATCGTTGGAGAAAACAATGCTCCAGTTGCTACAACTAATACATGTTTTAATTCTTTCTTCTTCATTTGTTCTAAGACATATGAAAAAGCAACCAATGGTGCACAAGCCGGACCACTTCCACCAGCAAATACTGGTTGATTCTCTAAATCATAAATCATCGTACCAGCATCTTTATAATTTTTTAATTTCAAACGATACTCTACTTCCATAAATTCTTTTAACATCTTTTCTCCATATACTCCTAAATCTCCAGTTAATATTAAATCATAGTAACTGATATCTCGCTTGGTATTTTTTAAATGTTTATAAATGGTACTAGCTGCTGCTGGAGTCATCACTGCTCCCATATTCATAACATCTTTCTCTCCCATATCTTCTACTGTTCCAATTGTTGCACTATCTATTTTAATCATAGATTTTTCTCTTGATAAATAAGCACAAGTACCACCTGTAACAGTAAAGGTTGTTGTCTTTTTTTTCACTGCCCCATATTCTACAGGATAACGGAATTGTTTCTCAGCAGCATTATTATGGGAAGATGTTGTTACTAAACAATTCTTTACTAACTTTGCTTCTACCATATTGGCTCCAATAATCATTCCTTCCATACTTGTTGCACAAGCACTATAAATACCTAAAAAAGGAATTTTTAATCTACTTGCTGCATAGTTAGAAGCAACAATTTGATTTAATAGATCTCCACTGATATGAACATCAATATCAAATCTTGTTTTATCTAATTTACGAAGGACCATATCAATACTCTCTTCAATTAATTTAGATTCTGCTTGTTCCCATGTCTTTTTATGAAAATAAAATTCATCATATGTTTTATCAAAATAACTACCAAGGGGTCCTTTTTTCTCATAGGGACCAGCAATGGTACTTACCTCATTTAAATAGACATTTTTATATGTAAATGTTTCCATATCTTACCCTCCAAATAATATCAAACGAATAAAACCAAACACATAAGCACTCACTACGCCAAATATAATAACTGTTCCTGCTAATTTAAACATATTAGCTCCAACCCCAGTTACTAATCCTTCTTTACGATATTCTAATGCTGCACTCATCATTGAATGAGCAAATCCTGTAATTGGTATAATCAGTCCTGCCTGAGCCCAAGCAACCCATTTATCAAAAAAGCCAATTGCTGTAAATAAGGTTGCTAGAAAGATTAAAGTAATAATCATAAATGGAGAAGCTTCTGTTGTTGGAATGTGAAATAAATAAGCATATAAGTCTAATAGAAATTGTCCTAGAACTCCCATGAGACCACCAATTAAAAACGCTTTTAAACCATGACTCGTACGATCTTCTTTTGGTGTATACTTTGTTACAATATCTTTGTATTTATTCTTTTCCATATCTTCACCTCTATGTTTAATATGGAAAATTTTTGTAATCTCATACAAAAAAAATACAGATATCTGTATTTTTTAGTGCAACATATGATTTAATTTTTTTAAAATCTTCTGTTCTTTTCTAGAAATCTGTACTTGACTCATTCCCATTTGATGTGATAACTCCGTTTGTGTCATATCTTTATAATAACGATTACAAATGAGTTCTCTTTCTTCTTTTTCTAAATGTAACAGTGCTTCTTTTAAATCTAATAATTCTTCTATACTCTGTTTCTGTGGACTTGGAGTAATATCATATAAGTTCATTTCTTTACCATCTTCTACAATTGGTGTATCAGCACTCTGTAATGCGTTTTTAGAATTCATAGCCTGAACAATTTCTAGTTCACTTTTATTAAAATGAATAGCTAATTCTTCTACTGTAGCAAACCGTTCTGTCTGTTGATAAAACAGAAGTTGATAACGATCAATTTCCAATGCTAATTTATGAATATCACGACTAATTTTAATACCTTTATTCTCCCTTACATACTTTCTAATCTCACCTAAGATATAAGGATAAGCATAAGTCGTAAATTTCGTATCAAAGCTTGCATCAAAGTTATGATATGCTTTTAATAAACCAGCAATTCCTACTTGGTATAGATCTTCTTTTTCTTCATATGGATAACGATTACAAATTGAATAAATCAATCCTTGGTTTTCTAAAATCAATTGTTCTTCAGTCAGTAAACATCCCTCCTTTATACGTGAATGATAGAAAGAGCAGTTAATTCATCACTTGTTTCATCCATATAGCGAAATATTTGTTTCTGTTTTAATTGTTTCTTCATACGAAGATCATGTAGTCCACATAATAAAGTACGTCCATGATACTTCCCTGTCAATTTGGAGTTTTCTTTCATCACGTCAATTCCAACATCATCAATTTTTTCTAATTCAGAAATATTAAAGACAACATTGGCAATTCCATATTCTTTTAGTGTATCACTGACTTCTCTTCTAGCAATATCAACTGTATTTTTTGTTAACTCTCCAATGAAACGAACAAATAAGATTCCCTTTCTAAATTCCATATTGATCTCTAACATATCATTCACCTCGGTAACACTTTAACACAAAAAAATGAAAAAAAGTGGGTTTCGACAAAACTAGAATAAATTATCAATCAACATTTTTTGCGAAAAAAAAGAAGGATTAGTCTGTGATAATTTCTTCAAACTTATATCCTTCTTTTCCAAAGTGTCCATAATAAGAAAGCGATTCATAAATTGGTTGTTTTAAATTTAATGTTTCGATCATACTTTCTGGTCTAAAATCAAAATGTTCTATGACCCATGCTTCTATTTCCGAAACCGGAATTGTCTCTGTTCCATAAGTTTCAATCATAAGACTTGTTGGTTCTGATACTCCAATTGCATAGCTAATTCCTACTTCACATCTACTAGCATATCCTTTAGCTACAATATTCTTAGCTACATATCTAGCAAAGTATGCCCCTGTACGATCTACTTTCGAAGCATCTTTTCCACTAAATGATCCTCCCCCATGATGAGCAAAAGAACCATATGTATCAGCAATAATCTTACGACCAGTTAAACCAGTATCACCAACTGGACCACCAATCACAAATCGACCCGTTGGATTGATATGATAAGTTGTATCATCAGTAATATATTCTTTTGGAATTACCACATCGATAATCTTTTCTTTGACATCTTTTCTTAACACATCGATATCGACCTCATCATGTTGTAAAGAGATAACGACATCAGTCACAACTACTGGTTTCTCATCTTCATAAAGTACTGTCACTTGCATCTTCCCATCTGGTCTTAAATAAGAAATCAAATTCTTTTCTTTTACTTCATCTGTACGAAGTGCTAGATTACGAGCTAGCACATATGGAAGAGGCATATATTCTTCTGTTTCATTCGTCGCATAACCAAACATCATTCCTTGGTCTCCCGCTCCCATATCATCTTTTACAACTCCCATTTGAATATCCTTTGACTGTTCATTCACATTCATTTCTACTTCTACTTGATCATAAGTAAAACCATATTCAGGATTACTATATCCAATTTCATGTATAATACCTCGTGCAATCTTTTCCATATCACAAGTATAACTACTAGATACTTCTCCTAAAATAAATACTTTCTTATAACTAATCGCAACTTCTACAGCCACTTTCGCATTTTCATCATGTTTTAGATAATCATCTAAAATCGCATCTGCAATATGATCACATATCTTATCCGGATGCCCTTTCAATACCATTTCTGAAGTTCTTAATTTCTTCATATTCTAACCTCCTAACAAAAAAGCAACCGGAAAACCGATTGCTTCTTTATTATCTCTCGGTTCCCCGTAGGATTTAGCACCAACACCATATGGCAGGTTGCTGGGTTTCATCGGGCCTATTCCCTCCACCACTCTTGATAATATATTCGCTCTAATCTTATTATATCTTAAATTTTAAAAGTTGCAACTACTTTTTTTGAATATGTTATAATAAAGGTGGTGATTGACATGTACATCAAAGGCTTTAAAACATTTCTAAAAGGAATGAAAACACTAGAAGGAAATCTTACCCTACAAGTAGGGAAAATATATCATATCGATGAACCCATTCAATTTGAAAAAAATGGTTTTCATTTCTGTGAACGATTAGAAGATACACTTCACTATTTTAAAAATTATCACACAGATGTCGATATATGTGCAGTAACTGGTTTTGGTAATGTATTAGAAACAAGTCATGAATATTATGGATATTATGATATCTATATAGCAAGTGATTTAAAAATCGATCGATTATTATCTAAACAAGAAATATTAGATATGTATAAAGACTTAATTGAACATTCTATTTGTTCTGATCAAAGAATTGCTCGTTTCTTAGCTTATTATCCAAACTTAACAGAAGAAGACTATCAGTATTTAGGAATTAAACCAAAACAATATAAATTAAGATATTATTAAAAGTTCATATCAAAATGATATGAACTTTTTTAATACCAAGGATCTTCTAATGATATGAGTTTTAAAGTATTCTCATTTCCTGTAACGATTACTTCATAATCTTCTAATTGTCTATAATCGTGCAATTGATTTTGTTTTAAATCATCGATTAACATTTGATAATGAAATTTAAAATCAGTACGTTTTTCATCTTCTAACTCAACTGTAATTTCACGATTTCCATTTTCATCTTCTTTTGTTATCCATGGTGTTTGATAAATATCTTCATAGTAGATAACTTCTACTTTGATTTGATGATCAGCCATCGTATTATCTATTTTGGTCTGATATTTCATATTATGATCATAATCTACTACTGTATTAGAATCTATTTCTAATGTTTCTGTATAAGTCTTTTGGTTATACCCACTTGGTACTTCTCTAATATAATCAAAATTCATAACTAAATCAATGGTTAAAAAAGTTCCAATTACTAAGAATACAAATCCAATGATAATTCCAGCAAAATGCGGTTTCTTTTCCGTAAAGATCAAACGAAATATAATACTAGAAATTTCTGATAATAAACAAATACCACCTGCACATAAGAACAATGGTCCAACAAAGAAAATTCCCTTTATCATTGCGGCCATTAAAAATACAAGACAAATACCAATTCCAAATTCCATCATCCAAATTGGAAGTAATATAAAGAAGATAACAGCAACTTTCATAATCGTAATAATGAGTGTTCCTAAAGCATCAGGCTCACTATTCTTCACTACTTTTTCTTTTTTTTCCGTTTCTTTTTCTTCCATATTCATCTTTTTCGTTTCTTCTTTCTTCACTTCTTTTTTTTTATTTGGTGTTACATACTGCTTAAACATTGCAACAAAAATAAATCCACATAATATCAAGAATAAAATTCCCAGTACAAATTCAAATAAGAATATTAAGATATTAGAAAGTGGTGATACAAACATTCTAAGCAAACTCTCTACTAATTCTTTAATAATTGTCATTGGTATCGTTGCAACAACACATAGAAGAAGTGCTGCAATTGCTTTAAATAAAAGCTCAAATATAAATTCTATCGTGAATTCCTGATCATTTTCACGTACTTGATCCATTACTTTCTTCGTTACTTTACTCGCTTTCTCTGCACCCTTTTTAATAAAGTCATCAAAATCTTCTCCTAATTTTTTCGCAGATGCCTCAAATTCATCTTTATGAGCTTCTTTATAATTTGGATTAATTTTATAGGCACTTAATATTTCTTTTACTAAATCATCTAATGATCCAAAGTCTTCGATGGCTTCTTTTTCTGTCTTACCATGTTTTACTTTTTCATCAATAATATCACGATATTCATTTATAATATCTTGTATTTCGGAATCATCTAATACAGATAATTTTTTTTCTAATTCATTTAAAAATTTTTTCTTTGTCATAGCTAATTGTCACACTCCTCTATAAATTGATTCACACTATTTGAAAAATCTTGCCAACTTGTAAGCAACTCTTTCATTCTCTCTTCCCCTAGTACAGTTAATTTGTAATACTTTCTAGATGGTCCTTCATTCGATTCTACTAAATAAGTTTCAAAATATTTCTCATTCGTAAGTCTTTTTAACAATGGATAAATCGTTCCATCGTTAATATCTATGACTTTTGATACTTCTGCCATCAACTCATAACCATACATATCTTTTTTATGAACAGATAATAATACAATGAGTTCTAACACTCCTTTCTTAAACTGGATATTCATACGTCACCTCACTATCAGTTTATACCTACTATCTGTTATTGTCAAGTACTAATTATAATAAAAGAATAGAATTATCTATTCTTTTATTATATATGGATCACTTTCTGTTCCTGTTCCACCAATAAATTGAGTAGATGATT
>CAJKWD010000038.1 GCA_905203475.1 uncultured Acholeplasmataceae bacterium | reverse complement strand
CAAATTGGAATCCTGAATTTCTCACCCTTTGAGGAACAACCAATTTTCTATTCCAGAAATCTATTAATGGATGTAATACAACACAGGATTTATAGTAGCAAGTTTGCTGTAAATGTGTTAGACTTATCACATATAGAACTGGCAACGCAGGAAGATAAGAGCTGGGGTCTTGACTTTTGGGCGAGACTGTTCAAGGCGAAGACTTGGGAGGAAATGAAAATGATTGCGAAAGACAATGAATATTTTACAGAAGCTTCCAATACGTTATGTGATTTATATGCTGATTTTAATGTGCGAGAAAGATGCAGGGATAGAGAGGATTATGAATTAGAACAGAAATATCTGCATGATACCATAGCACAGCAAGGTGATAAGATAATTCAACAGGAGAGTATGCTTGCACAGAAAGATGATATGCTTGTACAAAAAGACGGTATGCTTGCGCAGAAAGATAGTGAGCTCGCACAGCAGGCAGTTGAACTTGAAGAAATGAAAAAGAAAATACAAGACAACAAAACAAAATATATTCATTATGGATGTATTATTTTATTTTTATTACTAATGATGTTATTACCACTTGGTTTTGATTCTCTATTTGGTTCTAAAACTGATTGGATTGGTCAGCATACGACATTTGCTGATTATTTTCGCATGTTATTTTATAATACAGGAGATTTATTCCCTGATTATGCATTTCATATCGGAGGAGGAAATAACATTTATTTCTTTTCATATTATGGACTATTAAATCCATTACTTATGTTATCTTATTTATTTCCATTTCTATCGATGTCTACTTATATTATGCTTCTAAATATCATTTTAGTACTAGCAACTGGTATTTTATTATATAAGTTTTTATTACATAAAAAATATTCTAATAATTTATCGTTGTTGGTCACACTAATTATGATGTCGGCATCGTTTTTAATATTCCATGCTCATCGTCATTACATGTTTATCAATTATATGCCATTTTTAATTTTAGGATTGTTTGGCATAGATCGATATTTTGAAACAAAGAAAAAAGGTTTATTTATATTTAGTGTATTCATGATGATTATGTTAAGTTACTATTATAGTGTAACAGGAATTGTTGTCTGTGCGCTTTATACAATTGCTGAAGTCATTCGCCAGGAAAATACATATTCATTCAAGAAGATATTACAAAAGGGATATCCTTTATTACTTTGTACTTTTTTAGCAATCCTGATGTCATGTGTTTTATTATTACCAACTGCTTCGGTTATTTTATCAGGACGTGGTAGTGAAGAAAGCACTATTTCCTTATTATCTTTATTGATTCCTAGTGCGAATTTAGACGGTTTACTTTATGATCCATACACATTAGGTGTAACAGCTACAGGGGTACTTGCTATTTTCACGAGTGTATTTAGTAAGAATAAAGAGCATCGTTTCTTAAGTATTAGTTTTTTATTAATCTTGTGTTTTCCAATATTTGTATATATTTTAAATGGAACACTTTATGTACGTGAGAAAATATTATTTCCATTCTTTCCTATTCTCGCACTGTTCCTAGCTAATTTATTGAAAGAATTAGAAAGTGGAAATATCAAATTAAAACCAGTTGTCATTATAACCGTGCTTTTCTCATTGCTTGCTATAGTAAGTGGTTATCAAATATGGATATATTATCTTGATTTGGCGATTGTTCTAATCATGTTATATGTGACAGTGAAAAAAAAGAATGTCTATATTTTGGGGATTGGAACACTCGCGATTGCTATGATTACTTGTTTTAGTGCTCAATTACAAGAGGATTATCCAACGAAAGAAGAATATTATGATCAAATACAATCTTCTGTTAAACAAGAATTAATTGAACCAGTTTTAGATAATGAAGAAGAATTCGTTCGTATGAATGATCGCAATGATGTTTTATATACAGTGAATAAAGTATATAGCCCATATTCATATCGTACTTCGATTTATTCATCCACTTATAATAAAAATTATGTAGATTTCTTGAGAAATGATTTAAGAGTTGCCTATGCTTCTAGAAATCCCATGATATTAAAAGAAAATGATGATATTTTTGAATCATATTTCTTAGGAGTAAAATATATTGTAGCGACGACAGAACAGGGGCCAGGTTATAAAAAAATTGCAGAAAAATACGACAAAAAGACAGATAGAACTTATTACTTATATGAAAATGAAAACGTATTACCAGTTTTATATGGAAGCAGTCAAACAATGAGCGAAGATGCATATCAAAAGTTAAATTATCCTGAAAATGTTCTAGCACTTCTGCAATACACAATTACAGAAGATTCTAAAGAGACACCAGTAGTAGATGAGGTAGAAGCCTTAGAACAATTAGATGTCACAAATTTAGAAAATGTAACATTGAAACAAGAAAAAGAAGAAACGATTGTTACAGCACAAGATAATGCTTCTTTTAGAATCGCATTACCAGAAGATATGGATGATGATCTAATTGTCTTTGAGATGGATATTACAGAACAAGCTAGTTGTGAAAATGGAGATCTCAGTATGACAATTGAGGGCGTTGAAAACAAACTAACTTGTGAAGAATGGCAATATCAAAATCATAATAATACGTTCCATTATGTGATTTCTCATCGCGAACACAAAAACTATTTAGAAGTGACATTAAAGAAAGGAACATATCATTTTAAAAATATACATGCTTATCGCATTCCAAGTACTATATTACAAGATGTAACAAGTGATATTACTTCATTTCATTTAAATAAAGAAAAGACGAAAGGTGATCATTTAGAAGGTAATATTACGATGACAGAAGATGGATATTTTGTAACAAGTATTCCTTATGATAAAGGTTTTACAGTATATGTAGATGGAAAAGAAGTAGAATATGAAACAGTAAATCATGCTTTTTTAGGTTTTCCACTGGAAAAAGGAAAACATCAAATTACACTAACCTATGAAGCACCATTTAAAAAAGCTGGTATGATAGCAAGTATAATAGGTTTTATAATTTTTATAGGAATTATCGTAATAGATAAAAAGAAAGAAGTGAGATAATGGATAAAATTTCGATTGTTGTACCATGTTATAATGAGGAAGAAAGTATTCCACTATTTTATGAAGAAATCAAAAAACAAGAACAGAAAATGAAAGATGTATGTTTTGAGTTATGGTTTGTGGATGATGGTTCAAAAGATCGTTCCTTGGAATTAATGAAAAAATTACATGAGAAAGATGAAGAAGTTCACTATTTATCATTTTCTAGGAATTTTGGCAAAGAAGCTGCTATTTATGCAGGATTAGAAGCTGCTACAGGAAAATATATCACATTAATGGATGTAGATTTACAAGATCCACCTAAATTGTTAGAAGAAATGTACGCAGGCATTACCAAAGAAGGATATGATGTCGTAGCTACTAAGAGTACAAGTCGTAATGGTTATTCTTTCTTTCGAAAAACATTTACAAAGTGGTTTTATCACATCATTAATAAAATTTCTAAAGTAGAGATGGTAGATGGAGCCAGAGATTATCGTTTGATGAAAAGAAAAGTAGTCAAAGAAATTATTAATATGAAAGAATATAATCGTTATTCAAAAGGACTGTTTAGTTTTATCGGTTTTAAAACTAAATGGATTACATATGAAAATCCAGAACGTTCTGCCGGTAATACGAAGTTTAACTTTTGGAAGTTATTTGCTTATGCGGTAGAAGGAATTGTCGGTTTCTCAACTGTTCCTTTAGCAATTGCCGCAATTGTTGGTCTACTTTTCTGTTTGATTTCATTCTTAATGATAATCGTTATCATTGTACGTACTTTAATCTGGTCAGATCCAACGAGTGGATGGCCATCTATGGTTTGTATTATGTTTTTCTTAAGTGGTATTCAATTATTTTGTACGGGAATTATTGGTGAATATCTTTCTAAAACGTATTTAGAGACAAAACATCGTCCAATTTATATTTTAAGAGAATCTAGTGAAGAGGAGGAAGAGTAACTCCTCTTTTTGAATGTCTTATTATTTTTAGAATATGTTGTAATAGAGGTGTTCTCATGAAAGATAAAGGATTGATATTACTACTGAGTATTCCAATCGTTATGAGTTTATTTTTTCTTAGTACGTATTTATGTATGCAATTAAAATTAAAAGGAAAAGAAACGATAGTTATCGAATACAAAAAATCATTTCATGATCCAGGAGTTAGTGCGACTATTATGGGAAAACCAGCCAAAGTAAAAATACATGGAAAAGTTGATACTAACCAAATTGGAACCTATGAATTAGTTTACGAATTGAAAAACAGAATTGGGATGGTCCGTAAGAAAAGTAGAACAGTGATTGTAAAAAATAAAGAAGCGCCAACCATTACATTAAAAGGAAATGACATAGAATATGTCGCATTAAACACATCATATGAAGAACCAGGATATACTGCAGTAGATGTTGAAAATAATGATTTAAGTAATCAAGTTATTACAAGTGGGGAAGTAGATCCGAAACGCTTTGGTATTTATGTTATTAAATACGAAGTAACGGATAAAAGCGGTAATACAACCGTAGCAAAAAGAAAAGTAATTGTGAAAGACAATGAGAAGCCAACTTTAGAATTAAAAGGTTATGAAGCAATCACATTATATATTGATGAGAAATATGAAGAACCAGGATATATTGCTATTGATAATATCGATCATGATATTACAAAAAATGTTATTGTGAGAGACAATATTAAAAACCAGCCTGGTATTTATCAAGTAAAATATCAAGTAACCGATTCCAGTGGAAATACGGTGAAAAAAGAAAGACAAGTATATGTTATAAAACACGAAACATATAAAGAAGAATATGATAAATTAGATAACCAAACAAAGGGTTGGTGGTCAGATAATAAATTGGATCATAAAAGACCATTAGGTGGTAATGGTGGTAAATCATTAGAAAAGTATCATGCCTATCACTTAGGTGAAAATAAAAAAATAATTTATTTAACTTTTGATGAGGGTAGTAATGAAACTTATATGAAAGAAATTGTTGATGTTTTAAATCAAAATCAGGTGAAAGCAACTTTTTTTCTCTGTCAAAGTTATATGGCTAGTAATGATTCATTGATAAAAGATATGGTAAAAGCAGGACATAGCATTGGTAATCATACTCATCATCATAAGAGTATGCCTAGTTTAGCAACCAAAGAAACGTTTGATGAATATGTAAAAGAGATAAAAGATGTAGAAAATATATATCACCAAATTACTGGAACGGAAATGGATAAAATATATCGAGAACCAAAAGGAGAATGGAGTGAAAGAAGTTTAAAAATAGTGAGTGATCTAGGTTATTCTACTTATTTTTGGAGTGCTGATCACTATGATTTTGGAGAAGATATTTCAAAAGAAGAAACACTCAATCGTTTATTAAAAAGATATCATAATGGGGCAATATATTTGTTGCATCCTAAGAATAAAGGTAACTATGAAGCGTTAGATGAATTTATCAAAACAATGAAAAAGAAAGGATATCAGTTTGGGTTAGTGAAGGATATAAAAAGAAATGAAAAACAGAGTTAAATTTCTATACAAAGATTTCTTTTTATAGTATAATGAAAACATAAGGAGTGTGTCATATGACAGAAGACAATAAAAAGGTGAAAAAACAAGAAGAAATACCTCATTTAGAGCCATCTAAAGAAGTAGATTTTCAAGTGGGAGAAGCAAAAGAAGAAGTGACACCGAAAGTAGAAAAAACAAAAAATAAAAGTGTAAAACAACCAAGCTTAGAAGAAAGAAAACAAGCTGATGAAAAAAAGTTACAAAAGAGTTCGCCAAAAATATTTGTTATTTTAGCTGCCATTGTATTAATTGTAATTAGTTTTGTAGGATATTATGTATTTTCTTCTAATCCGAAGAGAATATTAGTTTCATCTATTGATTCATTAAATAAAAAAATGAATGCTTTCAATGCTGATGTTAGTAAATATAAAACAGATGTAAAAGATAATTTTAAGCTAAATGGAACAATGTCTGTAAAAATAAATTCTGATATTTTAGAAGCTTATGGTTCTATAGGAGTCTATCCAGAATTAACACAATTATTAACGAATTTAGAAAATACAGAATTTCAATATGAATATCAACAAAATATTGAAGAAAAAAAACTTTATTTTAAATTAATACCAAGTTTAAATGGAAAAGAATTAACGAATATTACTTATTATAATGAAGATAGTAATCAATATATATTGATAAAAGAAATTGCTTCTGATTACTTAGAATTAGATCAATTAGATATTTTTGATTCATTACAAGAGACAAGTATGGATGATTATAATTATATTGTTGATGTTATAAAAAAGAGTTTATATCAACATGTAACCAAAAAAGATTTTAAAATAAGTAATGTTAAAGTAAAAATTGATGGAGAAGATAAAGAAGTAAAAAAGGTTTCATTAACATTGGATGCGAAACGAGCAAATGAATTATTTGATCAAGTCATTCGCGATTTAAAGAAAGATACTAAAGCAAATAAAATTATGAATCGTATTTCACCAGAATTTAAAAATTATAAAAAACAAGAAGTGGACAATAAAGATTCTTCTGTTTTGAATTTTATAACTTATGTTACAAAATTTTCTCATGAACCAGTAAAATATGCATTAACAGTTACTGATTCATATACCAAAAAAGAAAGTGGAATAGCTTTCACAGATGGAAAAACAAAAGAATTTGAAGTGATTGAAAATGAACAAGTTATTAGTACTATTGAAATTACAGGTGACTTGGAAAAATTTGAGATTAATTTAAAAGATAAAAATGGAAAAAGTTTAGGAACAGGAAAAGGTTCTTATCAAGATACAAAAGCTAATTTTGATATCACGTTCAATATGGATAAAAATATGATATTAGCTTGTCATATGAATGCTAACAAAGCTGGAAATCAAACCGATTCAACATTCCAATGTGAAATATTAAACAATAATAATCAAAATTTACTATCTTTTGAAATTACAGACACAAATACAATTAAAAATGAAGAAGATATTAATGTTGATACAGAAGGTAGTAGAGAAATGACAAAGGCAGATGAACAAAAACTATCAACTTGGTTCCAACAATTACTAGCAAATTATTTCATTGCTCAATAAAAGAAGATACAAATCTTCTTTTTTCTTTGAAAAATAAGAAAAAATAGTTGACAATTAAAAAAACGATATGCTATAATCTATTTGTCTTCAAAAAAGACGTGGGGGATTAGCTCAGTTGGCTAGAGCATCTGCCTTGCACGCAGGGGGTCGCGGGTTCGAATCCCACATCCTCCACCAATATGAAAACAACCGTTGATTTTCAACGGTTTTTATTTACATTTTTTTAATATGATTAAACTGTTTTATTTAAATCTTATGTTATACTGTTAATAGTTGAAAGGAATCGTATTATGTTATATCAAACTCATTATAATTCGCCTATTGGTAAGATATTATTAGTAAGCAATGAACATGCTTTAATAGGCCTATGGATTGAAGGACAAAAGTATTTTGCTAATACAATTACAGGTCATGATGTAAAATACGAATTGACGCCTGTTCTAAAAGCGACTGAAGTATGGTTAGATAATTATTTTCAGAGGAAGAAACCAAATCTTAAAACACTTCCATTATTACCAAGTGGGAGTGAGTTTCAAAAGAGCGTTTGGAATATACTATGTACTATTCCTTATGGAAAAACTATTACATATGGTGAAATAGCGCATCTTATTTCTCAATCAAGAAATCGCAATGTATCAGCTCAAGCAGTAGGGAATGCAGTAGGACATAATCCCATTTCTATTATAATTCCTTGTCATCGTGTGGTAGGAAAAGATGGAAATTTAACTGGATATGCTGGAGGAATTGATAAGAAAATGAAGCTATTAGAATTAGAAGGAGCAGATATGAAACAGTTTTATGTACCAAAATAAGCATAGTTGACGTCAAGAAGTGGAAAACTACTTCTTTTTTTGACATTTTATGTTATGATGTAGGTATAGAATGGAGGAATAAATTTTGTTAGAAGGAAAAGTAGCCGTTGTAACAGGTGGAACTAGAGGTATTGGCCTTGCTACTGTTCGTAAATTTTTACAAAATGGAGCCAAAGTAGTTTTATTTGGTAGTCGTGCTGAAACAGTAGACAAAGCAGTTTCTAGTTTGAAAGAAGAAAATGCTTCTTATGAAGTAATGGGTTTATATCCAGATATTTCCAATTTAAACGCCGTAGAAGAAGCAATACAAGAGATTGTAGGAAAATATGGACATATTGATATTTTAGTCAATAATGCTGGTATCTCTGCTCGTGAGAGTATTTACGATTATACAGAAGAGAATTTTGATAAGATCATAAATTTAAATGTAAAAGGTGTATTTAACTGTTCTAGAGCAGTAGTCCCTTATATGAAAAAACAAGGAGAAGGTGTAATCTTAAATACAAGTTCTATGGTAAGTATTTATGGACAAGCTGCAGGTTGTGGTTATCCAACCAGTAAGTTTGCAGTAAATGGTCTTACAAAATCACTTGCAAGAGAGCTTGGAAAAGATCATATTCGTGTAAATGCAGTCGCTCCTGGAGTAATTCATACAGAAATGGTAGATGTATTACCAAAAGAAGTAATTCAACCAATTATTGATAGTATTCCAATTGGAAGAATGGGAGAACCAGAAGATATTGCTAATGCCTTCTTGTTTCTAGCAAGTCCACAGGCAAGCTTTATTACAGGTGCAATTCTATCAGTAGATGGAGCAGGTATGTGTTAAAAAAAAGAGTTTTTCACTCTTTTTCTTTTAGTTTCCAATATTGGTCATACATTTTTTGAACACTATTTTCTAAAGTATAATAGTAGAAAATATATGGAATTAATAGACATAATAATAGAAAAAATAGTAGTAATAATCCTAAATGGCAGCAGGCGATTGCTCCTATTAGAGATAGCATAGCAAGAATGGCAAATATACCAGTTACAAGCAAGTGAACAAGCCTTTCATGTTGATAAAATTGAATTTGTTGCAAATGATTGGTAATGGTTTGAGAAATGTTGTGAATATCTTTTTCTTCTAATTTTTTATCCACAGTATTTATATAATAT
>CAJKWD010000037.1 GCA_905203475.1 uncultured Acholeplasmataceae bacterium | reverse complement strand
ATTTTTTTGAAAATATTTTATTAATTATGTGGAAAACTTTTATGATTTTATTCTATCCACATTCTTTCTGTAGAATGATTCGACAATATTCGACTTATTCACAGTTTTTTCTACTTTTTTTTCTTTATTATTAAATATTTCCCAGATTTTTGCACCCGTTTGTGGAAAACTTTCTCACATTGTGAATACTTTTACAAAAAGTTATCCACATTTTTGTGGATAACTGGGATAATTAATTTAAATATATGGGTTTAATATGTGGAAAAGTGTGTGAATTTGTTTTTTTCCACATTTTTTCTTGATTTTACTAGTATTTTCAACAAAAATAATGTAGAATATTGGTAGTTAATGATGAAACGAGGTGGTATTTTTTCTATGGATAATCAAACTTTGTGGAAAACTTTTCTAGAAAAAATGAAAGAAAATATATCACCTATGCTTTTTGAAACATGGTTTATGGAAACAGAGTTAATTGAATTAAAAGATAATCATGCAACTGTGCTAGTCCCAATGCATGTTCATAAAAAACATTTAAAAGAAAATTATAATGATTTAATTCAAGAAACTTTTGCAGAAATTACAGGAACCAATTTTCAATTTGAATATGTGACAAAAGAAGAAGTAGAGCAAAATATTGAAATCGATACAGATAATGTTGGAGTTCCTGCTATTAATGAATATGAAACAAATTTAAATCCTTTATATACATTTGATAATTTTATTGTCGGATCAAGTAATAAATTTGCCAAAGCAACGTCTCTTGCTGTCGCAGAAAAGCCTGGCTTTATGTACAATCCTTTATTTATATATGGAAATAGTGGATTAGGAAAAACGCATTTGATGCATGCGATTGGTAATTATATTATAAAAAATAGTAAAAAAAGAGTATTATATGTAACAAGTGAGAAATTTGTCTCTGATTTTATAGGAATTAATAAAAAAAATAAAGATGGAAATAATTTTGATAGTGTTGATATCTTTAAAAGAAAGTATCGTGATATCGATGTATTGATGATTGATGATATTCAATATTTAGGAAATGCTAATCAAACACAACAAGAGTTTTTCAACACATTTAATGATTTATATGGAAATAATAAACAAATTATTATTTCATCAGATCGCTCTCCAGATGATTTAAAATTATTGGAAGACCGTTTGCGTACAAGGTTTAACTGGGGACTTACAATAGATATTCTTCCACCAGATTTTAAATTGAGGATGGATATTATTGATAAAAAATTGGAAGGTCAGGTCATGTCAAGTGCCTTTCCTAAAGAAGTAAAAGAATACATTGCTAGTAATTGTACAAGTGATATACGAAAACTTGAAGGAGCCATTACACGTGTAGTTGCTTATGCGACAATGATGAATGGATCAGATATTACGCTTGATTTAGCAATTGAAGCATTAAAAGACTATTTTGCAAAAAGTGTAGTAGCTAAAAACAAAATAGATCAAGTACAACAACTTGTTGCAAGTAATTATAACATTACAGTAGAAGACTTAAAGAGTAAAAAAAGAATGGCATCAATTGCTGTCCCACGTCAAATTGCAATGTATATATGTAGAACAGTATTAGAAGAATCACTCCCAAAGATTGGAATTGAATTCGGTGGAAAAGATCATACGACTGTAATGCATTCCGTGGAAAAAATAAAAAACGAAATGAAAAAAAACCCTATTTTAGAGATGGAAATAAAAAAATTATCGCACAAATTAAATAAGTGTGTAAAAAAAATTTTTTTATACTTTTTATCCACAGTAATAAAATCCTATTTTTTCATTATTTTTAAACGAAATTTTGTTTTTCCACACAATCCACTTTAATAATATAAATACATTTATAAAATAATAACAAGAAAGAAGGAATACACAATGAAATTAACAATAAAACAAAATAAATTAATGGAGCATTTAAATTATGTTATTAGAGGAATTTCTAATAAGAATTTAATACCAATATTAAACTGTATTAAATTTGAATTAACTAATGATGGACTTTATTTGATGAGTACCGATAATGAAGTAGCAATTAAAACATTTATTGATAAAAAAGATATTGATAATATTGATACAACTGGAGAAATTGTTGTTTCAGGTAGATATATATATGAAATTATTAGAAAACTACCAAATGAGTTAATCAATATAGAAGAAGTTGTTGATTCTAAACTTTATATTTATACACATAATTCTTCATTTCATTTGAACTGTAATAATGTATCAGAATTTCCTAATTTAGAGTTAGAAGATAGCAAAACACCTGTTTATATTTCTCAAAAATTATTTAAAAATATTATTACACAAACATCTTTTGCAACTTCTACACAGGAATCTAGACCGATTTTAACAGGAATTAACTTTCATTTTGAAGGAAATGTACTAGAATGTACAGCAACTGACTCATATCGTTTAGCAAAAAAGACAGTTGAAATTCAAAGCTTATTACAAGATGCGACGGATATTGTTATCCCAACAAAAAATTTAAATGAATTGATTCGTTTATTTAACGATGAAGATGAACAATTAGAAATGCATGTATTTAATAATAAAGTTATTTTTAAATTTGGCTCTATTATTATGATGTCTCGTTTAATTAATGGAACATATCCAAATACATCAAAATTAATTCCAACAGAATTTGAATTGACTATGCGTGTTAATTATAGAGATTTCTTTAATTCTATCGATCGTGCTTCTTTGTTAACGAATGAAGCAGATAAAAATACGATTAAATTACAAAGTAAAGGAAATGAAATTATTGTTTCATCTAATATTCCAGAAATTGGTAATGTAGAGGAA
Source organism: uncultured Acholeplasmataceae bacterium (assembly GCA_905203475.1). GTDB lineage: Bacteria > Bacillota_I > Bacilli_A > RF39 > UBA660 > UMGS2016. Next base: position 6,510 of record CAJKWD010000037.1, on the reverse strand, counting down.
AAATTAAATGTACAAAAAGACCATGATCAAGAGATAAAAATCGCATTTAGTAGTAAATATATGATGGATGCTTTGAAATCATTTGAAAGTGAAGAAGTAGAGCTATTATTTAATGGAGAAATTAAACCAATTATCCTTAAAAATCCTGAGAGTGATAATTTAATACAATTAATTTTACCAATTCGTACATATTAAAGAACATTTTGTTCTTTTTTTTGTGGTTCGACATAAAATGTCATTTTTTTCATTTTTTTTTGTTAAAGTAAAGGACATTCGACATCTTTTGTCGAACATTATTAATAGAGGAGGTGAAAAAAATGGTAAATGAATACGAAGTAAATCCGAATACGTTAGCTTTGTTGCCAGTGGGGACGCATGTTACAAAGGTTATAGAAAAACAAGATAGTTTTTTAGTAAATAAAACGCCTAGTCAAATCATTGATTATAGTTGTCGTTCTTTCGGTAGTTCTTATTTAGGTAGGCATGAAGGTACTAAACATTTAACTGGAATTAATTATAAAGCGCCAATTATTATAGAAGAAACGCAATCCATTATTTTTTTTCCAACAGCTTCTCCGCGATTTCCAAAATGTGCTTGGATTGCTTTAAATCATGTTAAGAATCATATTCGTTATGAAGAAAAATCAATTCTATATTTTCAATGTGGAAAGAATATTGAATTAGATATTTCATACGGATCACTAGAAAATCAAATATTGAGAGCAACAAAATTAGAATCAGTTTTGAGAAAAAGAAAAATCTTATAAAAAAACAGGTAATTTTACTTGTTTTTTTATTTTTTGCCACTTATATGTGGTATAATAGTAAGTGTGTATAGGAGTACCTTTTATATAGTAAACTCAAAATAACAGCGTTTTTTGCAGAAAAGAGGGAGGATATGTATTTAAAAAATATTTATGTAAGTCATTTTCGTAATTACGATGACTTTCAGGTTTCATTTCAGCCCTCTATAAATATTATCTATGGTAACAATGCTCAAGGAAAAACAAATTTGTTAGAGGCGATCTATGTATTAGGGATGACAAAATCCCATAGATCTTTTATAGATAATACATTAATTCAAAAAAATGAGTCTACTGCTTACATTCAAGGAAATGTTGTTATTCAAGATCAAACAGAAACTTTAGAGTTAGGAATTTCTAAAACCAAAAAATTATTAAAAATTGATCATAATGAGGTAAAAAAAATAAGTGATTACATTTCTCATATGAATCTTATTATTTTTTATCCAGAGGATTTAGATTTAATTAAAGGTGGACCAGCTCTACGTAGAAGATTTATGAATCTTGAATTATCACAAATATATGCTACTTATTTAGATGTTTTAAATGATTATAATAAGTTATTAAAAATGAGAAATGATTGTTTAAAACAGTATGTAAAAGGTGAATATTTGGATGAAAGTTATTTATCGATTTTAGATCAATACTTTACGAGTAAAGCTGAATTAATTTATCGGATGAGGAAAAAATTTGTTGATAAATTAAATCAATATGTGTCTGAAATATTTGAAGATATATCTGGATTAAAAGGATTTTCTTTGAATTACCATACAAATATCGATTTATCAATTCAGTGCTCTTATAAAGATCAATTGATGGAAAAATTGAAGAAACATCATGAAACAGAAAAAAAATTAGGTATTACTTTAGTGGGACCTCATAAAGATGATTTAGAATTCTTTTTAGATGGAAATCTCTTAAAGTTATATGGGTCTCAAGGACAGCAAAGAATGGCTGTATTAGCCTTGAAATTAGCCGAAATTAAACTGTTTCAAGATTATAAGAAGGATACTCCAATATTATTATTAGATGATGTGTTTAGTGAGTTGGATTTTCATAAGAGAAATAACTTGCTAAAACATATTAGTCATCATACACAAACAATTATTACAACGACTGAATTAGAATTATTAGATCCAAAATTAATTGAAAATGCATCTTTAATTCATATTCATGATGGAAAATTAATCAGTAAAGACGAGGTGTAAATTATGGAAGAAAAAATTGAACATTATAATGCGTCTGATATTCAAGTATTAGAAGGTCTGGAAGCGGTTAGAAAGCGTCCAGGTATGTATATTGGTTCTACAAGTTCTCGTGGATTACATCATCTAGTATGGGAAATTGTAGATAACGCGATTGATGAAGCATTGGCTGGTTATTGCGATGATATTGAAATTATTGTAAATAAAGATGAATCGGTAACAGTCAAAGATGATGGACGTGGTATTCCAACAGGTATTCATCCTAAAACAGGAATTTCAACTGTCGAAACAGTTTATACAGTATTACATGCTGGTGGTAAGTTTGGTGGAGGTGGATACAAGGTATCAGGTGGTCTTCACGGAGTAGGAGCTTCTGTTGTGAACGCTTTAAGTAGTTGGGTAGAAGTAAAAGTTTATCAAGATGGAAAAATCTATTTTATTCGTTTTGAAAATGGTGGAAAAGCAGTTGATCGTTTAAAAGTCATTGGTGAATGTGATCCAGACAGAACTGGTACAACTGTTACGTTTAAACCAGATCCTACTATTTTTACAGAAACGACTTCTTTTGATTATGATATTTTAAAAGAAAGAGTAAGAGAACTTGCCTTCTTAAATAAAGGACTTCGTATTATTTTATGTGATGATAGAAATGAAGCCGAAAAGAAACGCGAAGAATTTGTTTATGAAGGTGGACTTAGTGAATATGTTAAATTTTTAAATAAAAATAAAACCCCAATTCATGAAAGTATTATCCATATAGGTGGTGTAGAAAATGATATTAGCATTGAAGCTGCATTACAGTATAATACCGGATACTCTGCTAGTGTTTATTCTTTTGTAAATAATATTCATACACCGGAAGGTGGAACTCATGAAGATGGAGTCAGAATGGCCCTTACTCGTGTATTAAATAATTATGCACGAAAGAATAATATATTAAAAGAAAAGGATGATAATTTAAGTTCTGAAGATGTAAAAGAAGGATTAACCTTGATTGTCTCTTGTAAACATCCAGATCCACAATTTGAAGGGCAAACAAAAACGAAATTAGGTAATTCTGAAGTTCGTAAGATCGCTTCTAGTATATTTGGAGAAGGGTTAGAAAGATTTTTACTTGAAAATCCAAATCAAGCAAAGGCAATTATTGAAAAAGCAATGCTTGCTGCAAAAGCTAGAGTTGCTGCCAAGCGTGCTCGTGAATTAACACGCCGTAAAGGTGATTTAGATATGACTAATACATGGGGAAAATTATCTGATTGTAAGAGTAAAGATGCCAGTGAATGTGAAATTTTCTTAGTCGAGGGAGATTCTGCTGGAGGTAGTGCAATTAAAGGTAGAGATAGTATGACACAGGCAATTCTTCCATTACGTGGAAAAATATTAAATGTAGAAAAAGCAAGATTAGATCGTGCTTTAGGAAATGAAGAAATTAGAACAATTATTACTGCATTTGGTACTGGTATTGGAGAAGAATTTGATTTATCAAAACTTAGATATGACAAGATTATTATTATGACCGATGCCGATGTTGATGGTTCTCATATTCGTGTACTTCTTTTAACGTTGTTTTATCGCTTTTTTAGACCCATTGTAGAAGCTGGACACGTCTATGCAGCTCAACCACCTTTATTTGTTATTAAACATGGAAAAACAATCAAATATGTATTAAATGAAGCTGAACGAGATGAATATATTGCAAGTTTAAATCCTAATACAAAATACGAAATTGCACGTATGAAAGGTTTAGGAGAAATGGATGCAGAAGAACTAAATGAAACCACTATGGATATTCATAAACGAGTATTAAGACAAATTACTGTAGATGATATGGTTCAAGCAGATCAAGTATTCTCTCAACTTATGGGTGAAGAAGTAGAACCACGTCGTGATTTTATCGAAACAAATGCAAAATTTGCAGAAATGATAGATGTATAGGGGGGATAAAATGGATCAATTAAAAGAACAAAATATCGTAGAAGAAGTGCGAAAATCATTTCTAGAATATTCAATGAGTGTTATTACATCCCGTGCATTGCCTGATCTACGAGATGGATTAAAACCTGTTCATAGACGTATTTTATATTCTATGTATGCATCAGGTATAACACCAGATAAACCTCATAAAAAAAGTGCGAGAATCGTCGGAGATGTTATGGGTAAATTTCACCCACATGGAGATTCTTCTATTTATGAAGCAATGGTACGTATGGCCCAAGATTTTTCATATCGTTATATGTTAGTGGATGGTCATGGAAACTTTGGTAACATTGAAGGATATGGGGCTGCCGCAATGCGTTATACTGAATCCAGATTATCAAAAATTTCATTGGAATTATTGAGAAATATTAATAAGGATACAGTTGATTTTGTACCAAACTTTGATGAATTAGAACAAGAACCAAAAGTTTTACCTTCTCGTTTTCCTAATATTTTAGTAAATGGAACAACTGGTATTGCTGTAGGTATGGCAACCAATATTCCACCTCATAATTTAGGTGAAGTAATTGATGGATGTGTAGCTTATATTGATAATCCAGATATAGACGTAACTGGTTTGATGCAATATATAAAAGGTCCAGATTTTCCAACTGGAGCAACTATCTTAGGAAATAGCGGTATTAAAAAAGCCTATGAAACTGGAAAAGGGACAATTACAGTTCGTAGTAAAGCACATATTGAAGAGAAAAATGGTAGAAATTACATTATAATTGACGAAGTGCCATATGGAGTAAACACATCAGAATTAAAAAATAAAGTTGCTGAATTAGTTCATAATAAAGTAATTGAAGGGATTTCAGATTATCATTCAGATTTAAAAAATGGAATTAAAATTACAATTACATTAAAAAAGGATGCGAATGCACAAGTCGTTTTAAATAAATTATATAAGCATACATCGTTCCAAACAAATTATGGTATTACTTTCTTAATGCTAGATCAAGGAGTTCCAAAGACTTTAGGATTAAAAGATATTATTTCAAAATATATCGATTTTCAAAAAGAAGTTATTATCAGAAGAACTAAATTTGACTTAAATGCTGCAGAAAAAAGAGTACATATTTTAGAAGGATTAAAAATTGCACTAGATAACATTGATGAAATCATTAAATTAATTAAAGCTGCTAAATCAGACGACATAGCACGTCAAGGATTGATGGATAGATTTGGATTGAGTGAAATTCAAGCCAATGCAATTCTTGAAATGAAATTACGTCGTTTAACAGGTTTAGAAAGAGAAAAAATTGAAAATGAATTGTCAGAATTACTAAAATTGATTCAAGAATTACGTTCGATTTTAGAAAGTAATGAAAAGATTTTAAATATTATAAAAGAAGAATTGCTAGAAATTAAGAAAAAGTATGCAGATGAAAGAAGAACCTATATTGATATGTCTGCAATAGATTATATAGAAGATGAATCACTGATTCCTGTTGAAAACATCGTAGTGACACTAACTAATAATGGTTATATTAAAAGAATGAACAGTGAAAATTATAAAACACAAAATCGTGGTGGGGTTGGAATTAAAGGTATGACGACAAACGAAGAAGATTTTGTAGAAAGTTTAATTTCGATGACAACCCATGATTATATAATGTTCTTCAGCGATAAAGGAAAAGTATATCGTATGAAAGGATATGAAATTCCATTATTCAGTCGTCAATCTAAGGGATTGCCAATCATAAATCTTTTACCGTTAGATAAAGGAGAAAAAATTAAAGCAATGCTAAAAGTAACAGCTCATGATGATGCAAAATACGTTGTATTCTGTACTAAAAACGGAATTGTAAAGAAAACTGCCATTAGTGAGTTTGAGAACATTCGTTCGAATGGTAAGATTGCCATCACATTAAAAGAAAATGATGAATTAATTTCTGTTAGAAAAACAGATGGCAATGGTGAAATATTAATTGCTTCATCTAATGGTCGTATGATTCGTTTTGATGAACATGAGCTTCGCGTAATGGGAAGAACTGCTTCCGGAGTTCGAGGAATTGATATGGATGGTGGACATGCTGTAGGTTGTGAAATAGCAGAAGCATTACAAGAAGTACTTGTTGTTACAGAAAAAGGGTATGGAAAGCGTACAAAAATAGAAGAATACAGAAAAACACATCGTGGAAGTAAAGGTGTTAAAGCTTTAAATGTTACTGAAAAGAATGGTAATATTGTTGCCTTTAAAATTGTTAGCGGTGATGAAGACCTTATGATTATTACTGATAGTGGTATAATTATTCGTTTATCATTATCTCAAGTTTCAACAACCGGTCGTGTTGCACAAGGTGTTAAATTAATTAATTTAAAAGATGAACAATCTGTTAGTACAGTTGCATTAATTGCAAAAGAAGAAGATGATACTACTGATGAAAATGATGAAAAAACGGAAGAAAAATAATTGAGGACTTTTATATAAAAGTCCTTTTTTATCTCTAAAAGATAAAAAAGGAACAATGTTCCACGTGAAACTAAATAAACAATGTTCCACGTGAAACTAAATAAAC
>CAJKWD010000036.1 GCA_905203475.1 uncultured Acholeplasmataceae bacterium | reverse complement strand
CCAAATGCTGGGTATTTCGTATTTACAAAGTGCTTTGCATAAAGAAGGGTTTGATTGTGATTGTTATGACGGAAATATTGGCACTTTGACAGAAGATGAATTAGTAAAATATATAATTGATAAAGCATATGATTTTATAGGTTTTAGTATTTTGTTTTCTAATACAAAATTATCCTTAAGAATCGCCGAAAGTATAAAAAAAATTAATCCTAAAGTAGTTGTTGCGTTTGGCGGAACAAATGCTACTGTCATGCATAAAGAATTGATTGATAATTATCCATTCATTGATGTTGTTATGAGAGGTGCAGGTGAGGAGACGATTGTTTCTCTTATAAAGGATTATAATAATCATGGGAAGTTTTTGACACTATTAAAAAGTTGTAGTTATCAAAATATTAATAATAAAAGCATATATGCTACAGAGATTGCGGAAATAGAAAATTTAGATTCTTTAGTATATCCTAATAGAGAGCATGCGTTTGAATACTCATATACTATCATTGGAAAGGAAAAATATCATAATATTGATATTTCAACAAGTAGAGGATGTCCATATCAATGTGTGTTTTGTTCTGTTCCCATGTTTCGTTTGAAATGGAAATCACGAAGTGCAAAAAATGTTTTATCCGAAATACAACAGATTTATAATAAGAAACACAATATATACATTATTTTTATCGATGATAATTTTTTGATTAATGTTGATCGTGCTTTAGAAATAACTAAAGGTATATATTATATGGGTTTAAAAGATTGTGTAAGGATTCCATTTGTATTTGCAACACGTGCTGATCAATTGTTAAGGTTGTCTAAAGAAACACTACTAAAGTTTAAACAATATGGATGTTATTCTATTGAAATTGGAATTGAAAATGGTTCTAATACTGTGTTAAAAAGAATGAAAAAAAATATAACAGTTGAACAAAATGAGCAAATCATAAGTAATTTAGCGGAAATAGGAATGAATATTGGGATTGACTTTATTTTATTTGATAACAAAACAACTATAAATGAATTGAAAGAAAATTATGATTTTTTTAAAAGAAATGGTTTGATTGGATATTATCCAGCATTAATTTATAATCAAATGTATCCTTATCCTGGAACAGAATATGCAGAAAAGAATATTGATATGAACCATTATTTTGAAAATAAGGATGTAGAATTTGTATATAAGCAGATCGAATTATTTTCAACAGAAATTCAACCGTTTATTGATAAACTTTTGATAAGTCAGAAATTAGATACAATAGATGAAATCTGGTTAAAGACATTACCTTATTTTGCATTTGAAAAGTTTTTATTTCATCATTATAGTTTTGAACAATATGAAAAAGAAAATAATATAAAAGAAAAAATTAGGATAATGGAGGAGAGTGTATGACACAATTAGGAAAGTGTATTGCGGTGCATAGAGATTGTTGGGAAATTTTATCATCTGGTAAAAAATATCGAGCAATTATAAATAATAAGTATGAAAATATAGTATATCCTGTAGTAGGGGATGTTGTTTCTATTCATATTGATTTAAAGAATCAGTCCTGTATTATTTTGGATATACAACCTCGTACAACAGAATTGTATAGAAATAAAGATGGACATAAAAAAACAATCGCTGCAAATATAGATGTTGTTTTTATTACAACCAGTATGAATAAAGAATTTAATGTTGGAAAGCTAGAACGACTTTTAATAATGGTAAATCAAAGTGGTGCAAAACCTTGCTTTGTTTTAACAAAAGCGGATATCTGTACAAATCCAAATATTTATATTGAACAAATAAAAAGACATTTTTCGACAGTTCCATATGTTGTTACATCTTCTTTAAATGAACAAAGTATTGAGTTATTAAAAACAATGTGGAATCCTGGAGAAACTGCAATTTTTGTGGGAAGTTCTGGAGTAGGAAAAACGACATTAATTAATACTTTGTTGGGATATCAAGTTGGAAAAGTATATGAAGTTAGGGAAAAGGATGATAAGGGGCGTCACACGACTACTAGTTCTATATATTTAGAATTACCAGATGGACGAAAATTGATAGATTCTCCTGGAATAAGAAGTGTAGGTCTTCTCAATCTTGATTTTAAAGATATTAATGAAGTTTTTTCATTCATTAGTGAAAATGAAAAAATGTGTCAATATAAAAATTGTACGCATACAAATGAAAATGGTTGTAGAATTATCGAGTTATTAAATGAAGGAATAATTGACGAGGATGATTATCGTCGCTACTTAAAAATGAAACGACAAATATTATATGATGCACAAAAAAGTGGAATTGATAATCGTGCAGATTGGGAAAAGAGGAGAGATTTACTACAAAAGAAAAAAAAGTATCGCAAAAGAAGATAACAGTATCGACATAGTATATGCTCTGTTGTTGTAAATAGTCTATTCATTTTAGCCTTTTGAGTTTTTAGTAAAAGATTATACTGTGATTATTGTTGCACATCGTCTATCTACCATTGTAGATGCTGACGAAATTCATGTTATTCAACAAGGAAATGATGTTGCATGTGGCACTCATTCAGAACTTTTGAAAACAAGCGATGTATATCGAAAGTTATATGAAACAGAATCTTCAAACTAAGGAAAGTTTTCTTTCCTTTTTTCTTACAATTTCGTCATATGAAGCGATTTTCTTTGTAAAAAGATAGAAACATGGTAAAATAGTAATGTATGAATATGGAAATATGCGAGGGTTGTAGCGAATGAAAAGGAATCGAGTATTGATTATATTAATGATTTTAATTATAGTAATAGTTCTTTTAATAACGTGTTTTGTAACTATAATGATAAAAAAAGAGAATAAAAAACAGGCATTAAAACAGATTTATCAAGCAACAGAGCAATATATTTTACCTCATCGATCTGATTATTTTGCTGGACAAGAAGAATTTATTTCTATTCATTTATTACAACAAGAAGGATATCTTGATTCTGATATGATTAACCCCAATACAGGTAAGCCATTTTCTAAAAAAGATTATATAAAAATAAGTGTAAACGCAGATTATACTATGAATTTTGAGCTTATAGGAGAGTGAATACATGAAAAAGACAATTAGAGATTATGATTTATCTGAAAAGAAAGTATTAATCCGTTGTGATTTTAATGTACCAATGAAAGATGGTGTGATTACTGATGATTATCGCATTCAATCTAGTTTAAAGACAATTCAGTATGCAATAGAACATCATGCGAAAGTAATACTACTTTCACATTTAGGCAGAATAAAAGAAGAAAGTGATAAAGCAAAGAATGATTTAAGACCTGTAGCAGTTCGTCTTAGTGAATTGTTAGGGAAGAATGTAACATTTATACCTGAGACAAGAGGAGAACAGTTAGAACGAGCTATTACAAATATGCAAGTAGGAGATGTTATTCTAATTCAAAATACAAGATATGAAGATTTAGATGGTAAAAAGGAAAGCAAGAATGACCCTGAATTAGGACGTTATTGGGCTTCTCTAGGTGATATTTATATCAATGATGCCTTTGGTACATGTCATCGTGAACATGCCTCTAATGTGGGAATTGCTACTCATTTACCAAGTGGTATTGGTTTCTTAGTAGAAAAAGAAATAGAAAATATCGAACAAGTGGTTGCTAACCCAGAAAGACCATTTACTGTCATATTAGGTGGCTCTAAAGTAAGTGATAAAATAAAAGTCATTGAAAATTTAGTTACAAAAGCAGATCATATCTTGATTGGTGGAGGAATGGCCTATACATTTTTAAAAGCACAAGGTTTTGAAATTGGAAAGTCATTACTAGATACAGAATCTATTTCATTTTGTAAGATGATGTTATCACAGTATCCAGATAAAATTGTATTACCAAAAGATCATTATGTAGCTGAGTCAACAGATGGTCAAGGTACATTGAAAACAATTGCAGAAACTAATAATAATGATATGGGATTAGATATTGGAAATCAGACAATTGCTCTTTTTACAGAGATTTTAAAACAAAGTCATACCGTAATTTGGAATGGCCCAGTTGGTTTATTTGAAAATCCTGCATTTCAAAAAGGAACCATTGCTCTTTGTGAAGCAATGAAAGATGTATCAGGCAAAACAATTGTCGGTGGTGGAGATACTGCAAGTGCAGTTAAAAAACTAGGTTATGGAGAAGTATTTACTCATATTTCAACTGGAGGAGGAGCTTCTCTAGAACTATTAGAAGGTAAAACATTGCCAGGTATCGCATGTATTTCAGATAAATAGAAAGTAGGTGTCACAGAACTTGAAGACGGAAAAGAAAAAAGTCAGCAGTGTACTTAACATTATTTTGTTAGTTGCTGTGACAGGATTAGTATTATATTTCTCACTCAAAGATAACTATCAAATGATTTTACATGAAATTTTTACAATGAATGTTTGGTGGTTATTAATTGGTATTTTATTAGTCCTTGCTTGTTATTATTTAAGAAGTGTTTCACTTCATATTTTAATACGTAAATTCACTAATAAATATAGCTTTAAGAAAGCCTTTAAATTGACACTTACAACACAGTTTTTAAATGGAGTAACACCATTTGCGACTGGTGGACAACCATTCCAAGTCTACATATTAAAAAAAGATGGGATACGTCTTGGTGATGGAACAAATATTATTATGCAGAATTTTATCGTCTATCAAATTGCTTTAGTATTATTAGGAGTTCTTGCTATTAGTTATAATTTTTTCTTTCATATATTTAAAGAATCAGGACTTCTACGTGATTTAACAACGATCGGATTTATTATTAATACTTTAGTAACAGTCGGATTATTTATCATTGCCTTTGCCAAGAAGTTTAACCGTTTTATCATTCGTAAAACTGTATCTTTACTATATCGTTTACATATTATTAAAAATAAAGAAACTGTTATGGATAAAATGAGTGATTCCATCGAAAACTTCCACGATGGAGCTAAATTACTCATGAAAGATAAAAAGAGTTTTATTTATAATATTTTCTTGAATTTCTTATCATTGATTTGTCTTTATTTAGTACCTCTTACCATTGCTTATGGTATGGGAGTGACAAATGCCTTTACTGGTGTAGAATCAGTTGTCGCAAGTGCATACGTTATGCTAATTGGAGCATTTGTACCAATTCCTGGAGGTACAGGAGGATTAGAATATAGTTATATGGCATTTTATGGTAACTTTATGAAAGGAAGTATTTTAAATGCTAGTATGATTATATGGAGGTTTTTAACGTATTATCTTGGTATGATTATTGGCGGTATTACATTGAACTTAAAAGGAAGGAAGAAGTAATATGAGAATCGGAATTTTTACAGATACTTATCCACCATATATTAATGGAGTATCAACAAGTATTGTCATGTTACAACATGCACTAGAAAAACTAGGTCACGAAGTATTTGTCGTGACTGTCAATCCTGAAAATATGAAATATCAATTCGATAATGATCATAAAATTATTCGTATTCCAGGAGTACCGATTGGTATTTATGACTATCGTTTAACAGGAATATATCCATTAAGAGCAATTGAAACCATAAAAAAATGGAACTTAGATATTATTCATTCTCATACAGAGTTTGGAATTGGGACTTTTGCTCGCATTATGGCAAAACAATTAGATATTCCTTTAGTCCATACTTATCATACAATGTATGAAGACTATGTCCATTACATTACTAAGGGATATTTTCAACGCTCTAGTAAAAAAATCGTAGAATATCTAACAAAATTCTATTGTGATAAAACAGCAACAGAATTGATTGTTCCAACGAAAAAAACGTATGATTTATTTAAACAAAAATATAAATATGATCGTAATGTTCATATTGTTCCAACAGGAATTGAAGTAGAGCGCTTTTATGCTGAAAAGTTTAAAGATAAAGAAATTAACGAATTAAGAAAAAAATTAGGAATTCGTTCCAATGAAGATGTTATTTTATTTGTTGGAAGATTAGGGGAAGAAAAGAATATTAATACACTCATTGAAGCACATGTTAGTATTACAAGAACTAATCCTAATACAAAATTATTAATCGTAGGAACAGGACCAGATTTGGATTATTTTAAAGATTTAGCACGTAAATATGGTGTTACAAAAGACGTTATCTTTGCTGGTCGTGTACCATGGGAAGAAGTTCCAAAATATTACCAAGTTGCAACATTGTTTGCTACAGCTTCTAAAACAGAAACACAAGGGCTTACAGTCATTGAAGCAATGGCTGCTAGCTTACCAGTTGTTGCTTATGATGATGAAGCATTTCGCGATGTTGTTATCGATGGCTTAAATGGACATTTGTTTCAAACGAAGAAAGGTTATAAAGATGCGGTAAGAGATATCTTAGATCATCCGGACACATATGAGAAAATGTGTAGACAAGCACGTATTACTGCAGATCAACATTCATCTAAGTATTTTGCAGAACAAGTATTAGATGTATATCGTACCGCTTTAAAAGGAAATCCAATACCAAAAGATCGTACTTTCTTAGGAAAAATGAAAGACGTTGCAAAGAAGGGATTTTATGGGAAATAAAAAAATATTTGCAAATCAAAAAATGTATATGACAAAATCAGAAGTAGAAACATTTATACAATCCTTTCACAATAAAACAATGGACCATTTAGTAATTTGTCCAACTGCGATTTATTTACCACTCTTTCAAGAGAGTCATTTACAATTAGGAATACAAAATATATTTTATGAAGATACAGGTGCTTATACAGGAGAAATATCCCCCTTACAAGCTAAAGATTATCAAGTATCCTACGCATTAATTGGACATTCAGAACGTCGTATGATCTTTCACGAAAGTAATGAAATGTTTCAAAAAAAGATAGACGCTTGTATAAAACATCATATAACACCTATCTTTTGTATTGGTGAAACGAAAGAACAATACGATATGCATAAAACTAACCAAGTATTAAAAAGACAAATATTTGATGTCTTAAAAAATGTAAAACAAGAAGCTTTAGAACATATCATCATTGCTTATGAGCCTTTATGGGCAATTGGAACAGGACTTGTTCCTAGCAATGAAGAAATTGAACGTATCACACAGTACATTAAAAGTATGATCAATCAAGCTTTCCATATATCAGTACAAGTACTATATGGAGGCAGTGTAAATGAAAAAAATATTGAATCACTAAATCAAATTTCTAATATTGATGGATTCTTAGTAGGGGGAGCCTCTACAAATAGTAGTAAGATTTTAAAGATGTATGAAGTCGTTGTATCCTAGCGACTTTTTTCTTGTTTTTTCGACATAGTGTGACAAAACTAGAATATTCTCGCTCTAGCATATAAAATGCAGTCAGGTGTATAATAAAATCATGAAAAATAAGCAGTACGAAAAAGAGTAGAAAGAGGGATTATAATGAAAGAAATAAAAATTTTAATGATTGATGACAATAAAAACTTAGTAGAAATGATTAGAGAATATTTTAAAGAACACGAAACCATTCACTTAGTAGATGTTGCCTATGATGGAAAAGAAGGATTTGATAAGATTAAAAATAATCAAGATGCATATGATGTTATTTTACTTGATTTAATTATGCCAAATAAAGATGGTATGTATGTTTTAGAAGAAATGAAGAAACACGATATCCATAAAAATGTCATTGTAGAAACGAGTTATAATGCGAGTGAAACAATTCGTCAAGTATCAGAATATGGTGTGAATTATTTTTTATTAAAACCATTTGATCTAAAAGACTTAGAAAAAAGAATTATGAACTTCTGTACTGATAAAACATTAGAAAGTAAAAACATTGATTTCTATCACAATAATTTACAAATATCTATTACTAAAATATTACACGAATTAGGAATTCCTTCTCATATCAAAGGATATCAATATATTCGTGAAGCAATTGGAATTATCTATGAACATCCAGAAGTAATTGGTGGTATTACAAAAGAACTATATCCAGAACTAGCTAGTAAATTTGATACTACTGTATCTCGTGTTGAAAGAGCAATTCGTCATGCGATAGAAGTAAGTTGGAATCGTGCTAACTGGTCACTTATGGAAGAAATATTTGGAAATAGTGTTGATATTGATAAAGCAAAGCCAACCAATAGTGAATTTATTGTAACAGTTGCTGATAAATTAAGACTAGAATCTAAAAAGATAGGGATTGCGTAATCTCTATTTTTTATTTTTATGTAAGTTTGTCGAAAAATAAGGGTAATGTATGGTATAATGATTAAGATTATACAGTATTAGGATGTGAAGTATGAAGAATAAAAAGGAAAACAAGAAGAAAATATTTTATAATAGTGTGATTATTTTTAATATTTTATTAATTGTTGGATTAATCGCTTACTATGGTTATCGTTTAGTGTATTATTATAAATTAGAACATCAACCTCCAAAGGAATTAAAATATCTATCAGAAAAGATTACATCAGGTAATCAGTTAGTGAATGAAGGGGATGGCCTTTACTTAGATGAAGATAGTAAGACATTCTATTTTAAAGGCGTAAATGTCAATAATTATCTTTATTATTCCGGTAATATGTGGCGTATTATTAAAGTAAATAAAGATGGTAGTATGGTACTTATATTAAATCAACCAATTACTTCTATTACTTATGGTACAACAAGCCAATATCAAACTTCTTCTGTTCACAGTTATTTAAATAAAATAGAAAATCAACCATATACAGGTCTATTTGAACAAATATTAAGTCATCCTGACTCATATTTAAAGAAGACAACAATATGTACAGATGTAATTGCTAATGTAGAAGATATTACTTGTCAAAAAACTACGAATCAAGATTTAGTGGGAATTCTAAACTTGAGTGATTATGAATTATCTGGTGGAAAAAATGGCTATTTAAATAATGGAGTATCTTATTATACCGCCACGAGTGATAATTATGATCGTATATATTACGTACATAGTAAAGGTGGGGTATCACTAGCAGATGATTATAATGAACATAATTATGGCGTAAGGCCAACCATTACTTTAAAATCTAAAATTAATTATCTATCAGGTGATGGAAGTGAAAATAATCCATATATGATTGAACCAAAAGAAGAAACACCAACGATTCAAGTAGGAAATTACGTTAGTTATAGTGGATATACATGGAAAGTTATTTCTAAAAGTAATAATGCATATAAACTTGCAACTACGACGTTATTAACTGATACCAAAGGACAAATCCATACAAGAGCGTATGCGAATAGAACAAGTGAATATAATCCAAAAACATATGGTTCTATCGCTTATTATTTAAATCATACTTGGTACCGTACATTAGATTCAAGTCTTATTGTTGATGGAGTATGGAATATAGGAAATTATCAAATAGATGGTATCACAGATTATAAAAATATTTATACAGATACAGTAACCGCGAAAGTAGGGTTATTAGCACTTGGAGAAATGTATTCAT
>CAJKWD010000035.1 GCA_905203475.1 uncultured Acholeplasmataceae bacterium | reverse complement strand
TCAATAAAATGCTTATTTATAAGGGTTAAAGTACTAAATACCCCCCCATGGTAACACTTTGCGAACTGTCATATTTCGTCACTCCTAGCTTCTATATTACCTTCATTATAACAGGAAAATTTGCGAAAAGCAATACAATTGTTTGTGGAGTGTCAACGTACTTTTTGTATCAAAAAAAGAACCAATAAAGGCTCTTTATTTGTTATTATCGATAAATTGTTGAATAGACTCTTTTGGTTGAAAACCACTTGTTTGAGCAACTACTTGCCCATCTTTAAATAGTACTAATGTTGGAACACTCATAATACCATATTGGCGTGCTAAATTCATTGATTCATCGATATCGACTTTCACAATATCAATGCTATCACGATCACTAGCCATGTCTTCTAGGACAGGTCCTAACATTTTACAAGGTCCACACCAAGTAGCAAAGAAATCAACAAGTACTAATCCCTTTCCTGTCATTTCATTAAAATCACTTTCATTTGCATGTTTCAACATAATTATTTGCTCCCTTCATATTTTTGAAATACACTTTCTACTCCATCGATTTTTAACTTACCACTATCTACTAATTCTTTTGCGGTATCATAACGAACTACGTTATATTTTAAGAATAAATCTAATGTTTCTTTATTGAGTTCGTTTTTATTTGTTGTATCTTTATATTTTTCTTTTAAATCAGCAAATTCATTGACTACATTTAAGCTTTTACTTACAGCACTTGATAATCCAGGTGTACGATTTAATATAGTATTTCTAACTCCAGATTCATTCATCATTGGAATTTGAAAGATTGGAAGTGATAAGCAGTATAGACCAATAAATACCATAATATACGTTTCTATAAAACCTACTACCATTCCAAGTAATTTTGATGGAATTCCTAAAATTACTATAAATTTTAAAATAGTTTCTACAATTCTTGTTACTCGAACAATAAAATGATAAATCGCCATTAAAATGACATATACGAGTAAGAATGCGATTACTTCATAAATTAAAATATTTAAGGTAGTAACCCCTGCTAAGCTACCACTAAATGAGAAAAATGGAACAAACTTATATAGGATTACCGATACAAAGTCTTTTAAAAAATAAGATAAAATTACAACAATAAAGAAACCTACAAAAGATACTGTCTGACGGATAACACCATTTTTAAAACCTATGACACCGCCCATGAGTAAGATTAGTATAATGATAATATCTATAATGTTCACTCTATCACCTCATTATTATTATATTACAAAGTGGGAAAAAATAAAAGTTTGTTTTCTATTAATTTTATGTTAAAATGAATTTGGTGATACTATGACAATTACTTTAAAAATTAGTGACAATACAAAAGAAAAGATGATTGAATATTTTCAAGATAAAAAACGTCCTAAAACACCTCCCTATGCGGTGTTTCAAGCGGATGAAGCAGATACTGTTGTAACTCTCTATGAATCAGGAAAAGTCGTATTTCAAGGAATTAGTGCTGATATAGATGCAGCTCTATGGAAACAGATGGAACAGAATTTAAATCCTGGTAAAAAGATAGAAGAAACAAATAGTGAGAATAAAAAAGATGAGAAAAAGAAAGATGACTATGAAACACAAAAACTAGTTTCTAAGTTATATGATAAAAGAACGATTGGTAGTGATGAAGTAGGAACTGGTGATTATTTTGGTCCAATTGTTGTCACTGCTAGTTATGTAACAAAAGAAGATATTCCCTATTTAGAAGAATTAGGTGTCAAAGATAGTAAAAAAATGAGTGATGAGAAAATATTAGAAATTGTTCCCAAAATCATTCAAAGAATTTCTTATACAAGCGTGATTTTAAATAATAAAGAATATAACGAGAAATATCAACAAGATATTAATATGAATAAAATGAAAGCCATTTTACATAATCGTGTTTTATATTTACAATTAGCAAAAGCTAAAAAAGAAGAAAAAGAAGTCGATGCTGTCATTGTTGATCAATTTGCGAATCCATATGTATATTATAATTATTTAAAAGGATTAGAACATGTTGTTCGTAAAATTACTTTCTTTACCAAAGCAGAAGATAAGTTTTTAAGTGTTGCTTGTTCTTCTTTAATTAGTCGTTATATATTTCTAAAAGAATTCCATAAATTAGAAGAAAAATATCATATTACACTTCCAAAAGGAGCTTCTAATTTAGTAGATGAGACAGCTTTAAAGATTGTGAAAGAACATGGCTTTGATACTTTAAAAGAAGTTGCAAAATTAAATTTTAAAAATACGGAAAAAATTAAAGAACTTATGAATCAAAATTCATAAGTTTTAATTTGCAATTTTTTTATTTTATTGTATAATAATGGACATTCGGAATAAGAAGGTGTATTTATGAAACTAAATAAACAACTACTTTGTAAATTATTACTAACGACAGGAATTACACTTTGTACAGCATGTACTCATGAAGGAGAAGTAGATTGGTATCAGGAATACACTAACTCACCAATTGAAGAATTAGATATTCATGTAATGGATGAAAACCCTTTTTATAAAGGTCAATCTCAAGAAAAACAAATAACATATCTACAACAATTAATTATGAATAATCCTACTATGACGGAATTGCAAAAGTATTGGACACTAGATTACCAACCATTATTATTAAAGTTAATTGACTATAATCCAGACTTTATATTTGAAGCATTTAATCATTTACAAATTGCTACAGTAGATTTTAAGAATCAAAATTTACAAGGTCTTTACTATAATCATTTATTATTATTAGATCAAGATTTAAACGACAATGAAGTAGCAACCTTTAAACACGAAATTGCTCACGCAATTTCTAAACGTATTTATAATGATAGTGAACCACTCCACTCTTTTGAAGAGGGGCTTGCTTCTATTCTATCTGATGAATATGGAAATATATTCAATTCTTCATATAGAGATACTGCTACTGTTTTAAAAATGTTAATTGAAATAGTTGGTACAGAACCATTCTATCAAATGATGACAACAGGAAATATCGATTCTTTAAAAGAAGCATTGACTTGTATTGATCCTAATATCGATATAGAACAATTAATCTCTGATATTGATACTGTATATCAAGATGGTGGTTATATGAATTCTCATACAGTACAAGTATTGCAATATAGTTATATTCCAATGCTTCAAAATTTATATGAAAAAAAATTTCAAAGCGATATGTATGAAAATACAGCTATGAATTACTATATTGATTTTTTAAATCGTAATACAATTCAACTCAATAATCAAGAGTATTATATGTATCTAGATCACTGTTATTTTAATACAAGTGGATATCCATGTATGGCTTTGTACGATGAGAATTTTAATTATTATAATAGTTATACATTAAGTGATTGGGAAAATATGATAACATATCAAAAAACACTGTTACCTTAATTGGTAGCAGTGTTTTGTTTTTCTTCTACTAATTTTTCATAAGCCTCACGAAGATGATAAATATTTTTTGGGCTCATAAAGATAACAACAGCATTATCATATTTCATCAGTTTATCTACTTCTTCTAGACTAATATGATCTCCATGTTCTAAATTTTTAATGATTAAATCACTTGTAACTCCCGGATAATCTTCAGGATTATCACGATCGTTTTTAATATCCATAACATAAGCATAATCAGCTTGATTTAAAGCTTTGACATAATCTTCATGGAATTCTTGTACTCTCGCATAAGTATATGGTTCAAATACAGCAACAATGGTCTTCTTAGGATATTTTTGACGAGCTGCCTTAATGGTTGCTCTCACTTCATTTGGATGATGTGCATAATCATCAATTGTCACAATATCTCCAATTTCTTTTTGTTGAAATCTTCTTTTCGCTCCAGTAAATGTCTTTAATTGTCTTGCTACTTCTTTGGCATCCATTCGCTCATAAGAACATACTGCTATAACTGCTAAAGCATCTAACAACATATGTTTTCCATAAAAAGGTAAATCAAATGATCCATAGTAATTTCCTTCTACAAATACTTCAAAGCTTGTTCCACTCTCTTTATATTCTACATTTTTAGCAACGATATCATTGTCTTCATCTAATCCATAATAAAATATTGGAGGATTTACTTCTAAAGAATGTGTATATGGATCATCTCCACAAGCAATGACCATTTTTTCTGCTTTATTTGCATACTCTTGGTATGCTAAAATGACATCGTCAATATCTTTAAAATAATCAACATGATCTAAATCAATATTGGTAATAATCGCATATGTCGGTGTATATGCTAGAAAATGTCTTTTATATTCACATGCTTCTAAGACAAAATATTTATTTTCTTTTGAAGCATATCCAGTTCCATCTCCAATCAAATAATTACAGCCACATATTCCAGATAAAACATGTGCTAACATAGAAGATGTCGTTGTCTTTCCATGACAACCAGCCACTGTGATGGTTTGAAACATCTTTGTTAACTTTCCTACCATCTCTTCATAATCATACATTTTTACATTTAATTCTTCGGCACGTTTTACTTCTTCATTGTTTTCACTTGTAAAACTATTCCCACGGATCACAATATCATTTTCTTTGATATTATTTTTATCAAATGGTAAGGCGTAAATTCCAGCAGCATTCAAAGCATCATCCGTAAAACAATGTTCGGAAATATCACTACCCTTAACTTCATATCCCAAATTTTTCATAATCTGAGCGAGTGAAGCCATACCAGTCCCTTTTATTCCAATAAAATGATACATATGATAACCTTCTTTCTAATAAATTATACTATATTTTCCAAGTCTATGACAATAAATTAATAATAAATGGTCCTAAAATCATAAGTAAAATAAGTGGTACGACAAATACAACAGAAATAATACTTACTTTATTTGGTATCTTATTAATTGCTCCACGTATTTCTAAAATTTGTTTATCCCTTAAAAAGTCAATTTGATGATACATTGTCTCTAGAATACTATTTCCAAATACACTTGTCTGAGTCATATTTAAAATGATATTATTGACTGTTTCACTTGGAATTCTCTTTTTCATATCCTCTAAGGATTCAATTAGAGATTTACCAAATTTCATTTCATATAACGCTTGTTTAAATTCTCTAGAAAGTTCATTATCGACATTTTCTACTGTTACTTCTAAGGAGTGTTCCAAATCTCTTCCCGATTCTAGTGTAAGCGTTAAAATTTCAAAGAAATATAAAGCATCATGATCTAGTTGTTTAATACGTTTCTTTAATGGAACATCAATATAGATATATGTAAATAAATAATAATATAAAATCGTTAGAAATGGTGCTAGTAAATAACCATATTGAAAGAAATATAATAAAAGTAAAAATACTACAATACTAGAAATTAATCTGATATTTAAGAATGTATATGTATCCATCTTTTGAAAACTACCAAGCATATTCATTTTATCTTGTACTTTTTGAATATCTTTATCACGGTATATTTTCGCAAGCATACCAGGATTTTTTTCTTCTATTTTCATTCAATCACATCCTTACTTTCATAACTTTTCTAACGATATAAATATAAGCTACATATAATACAACCATAATTACCATTAACACAATACCAATTACTGATGTAAATAATGGTACGAAATAAGTTGGGTTAATAATTGATACGAAAGCAATAAATAATAGTGGTACTACAATTAATGCATACATAATCATACGAGATGAACCAGTCAATGAAGCCATTTCTAATTTTAACTTTTTCTTATTAAATAATGATTCTTCAATTGAAGAGAATACTTTAATAATATTTCCTCCAGTTTTATTTAAAATTGATAAAGAAGCAGTTAAATAAGCAACTTCTTCTAGACGAACACGATCTGAGAAACGATGGAAAACAACATCAATAGATAATCCAAAGGATAATTCTAATTCCATCTTCTTAAATTCTTCACAGATTGGACCTGTTAATTCAGTAGTTACTAAATGAATTGCCTGTTGAATACTACGCCCTGATTTAAAAGCATTGTTCATGATAATAATCGCTTGTAATAAATCATTTTCAATACGATTACGATATCTTTTATATTGATAGACAAATAATAAATCCGGCATCATAAATCCACATAGTAATGGAATGAATGCTTCATAAAAAGTAATAACTTGATATTGCAATGTTTTTGCAAATACTGCGATTAATAAGAAGACAAGGGCAATCAATGTTTTACTTGCTACAAAGTGTATTCCTTTTTTATAACGATGATTAATCGTTCCCGCATATTTTTCATATCTCTTAGAAAATCTTTGTACAAATACTGACTTTGATAAAATTTTAGAAAGTTTTTGTACAATCATAAAATAACGGTCTAATATTTTATCAAATATCGATTTAGAATTATCTACTAATGGTTCTAATGCATATTTAGCAATTCTCTTTTCTAAGGCCATCGTATGACGGTATTTTACAATAATAAAAATGACGATTAATAACACAGCAATAATAGTCGCCTGTGTTAATTGTAATTGATTACTAGTTGATTCTACTACATTGATAGTAATACTCTCGGTAGCAGTATTTCCTGCCTGATCTGTAACTGTATAAGTAAGTGTTTTAATTCCTAATGTGTCAAAATCAATACTATCATAATTGGTTGTTACTTTATCAATTAAATTCCCATCATGATTATCAGTAACAACAATTCCTTCTAATGGTTTTAGAGTACTCCCCTGTTCCATTACTAAAGAACGTTCTCCTACATTAATACGAGGTTTTTCTTTATCAATGACATAAGTACCACTCTTTTTTACTTCCATTAAGGCTCCAGTAGCATCATAAGTATTTACTGTAATTTGATATTCTCCACTTTCTAATAAATAAATTGGCGCATCGATTGCTCCAGTAATAGTAATTGGACTTCCTGCTACACCATCCTTGGTAACAATATACTCATATTTTGCTACTGTACTTGCTGGGTGAAAAACAACAGATAAATCCTGATTGACAGGCTTTTGTGTTTTTTCCATACTAAATGTTGATAAAGTAGGATTCTGATTCATTGTTATCACCCCTTTTTATTTTCCAAAAATATCTGTTAAATCATCAATTCCTGCTGCTTTAATCTTTTCATAAACTTTTGGTTTATATTTCATCAATTTAAATTCTCCATCTACTTCTCCGTTGTCTAATACACCTGTTTGATTAAATGTAAAGATTTGCTTTAATTCAATTTCATCTTCTTTAAATCCCACTACTTCTGATATATCGACAATTTTTCTTTTACCATCAGCTAGACGAGAAATTTGAATCACAATATGAATGGCATTCTCAATATATTCACGAATAGCACGAATTGGAATTTCCATTCCAGCCATTAAAATCATCGTTTCAAGACGATTCATCGCATCTTTTGGTCCATTGGCATGCATCGTCGTCATACTACCTGTATGCCCTGTATTCATGGCTTGTAACATATCAAAAGCTTCTTTTCCACGAACTTCTCCTACAATAATACGATCTGGTCTCATACGAAGAGAGTTAATCACTAAATCACGAATCGTAATTTCTCCACTTCCCTCATAATTAACAAGTCTTGTCTCTAGAGAAATCACATGTTCTTGATGTAAACGTAACTCAGCTGCATCTTCAATCGTAATAATACGTTCTGACGGATTAATAAAACTAGATAAAACATTTAATAAAGATGTTTTACCACTACCTGTTCCTCCACAAATAATAATATTTAATTTTGCTTTGACACAAGCCTCCAAAAATCTAGCCATATATGGAGTTAAAGTACCAGTTCTTAAAAAATCATCAATACTTTCCAAATCTGGTTTAAATTTACGAATAGTCATAACCGGCCCCTTTAAAGATAATGGTGGAATAACCGCATTTAAACGAGATCCATCTTTTAATCTCGCATCTACCATTGGATTGGCAGTATCAATTGTACGTCCTAATGGTTGTATCATACGTTGAATGGTACGAACAATATGGTCATCATTAATAAAACTAACTGAATCATCACGTACAACATGTCCATCGATTTCAATATAAATTTCATTCGTTCCATTCACCATAATCTCAGTAATATCTTTATCTTCTAACAACTCAGTAATTGGTCCATACCCATTTAATTCATTATCAATTAAGTTATAAATATGATTTCTTTCAATATTTGTTAAATCATAACCTTCAATTGATTTATCAATTTCCTGTTTAACAAACTCATCCATTGTCCCATGAGCTTCTACCTTATGGTCGATTAAGTTTTGAATAATCTGATTGCGTAATTTCTCTAATAATTCTTTATTTTGAAATGCATCATAATCATTTCCACTATATATTTTTGTTTTATTTTGTGGTGTTACATTAAAGGTATCTGTAAACTTTTTCATTTCTTTTCCTTCTTTCCTAACAATGCATTCGCAATCATTTCAAATACTTTCATTGCTTTTTTATCTTTCATTTGAATTCTCTTTGTCATCGTCATAATTTTTCCATCCAAAACATATTCATCAATATCCTTTTGATAAAAACTATTTGGTATTACATAATCAATACTATTTTTTAAAATATTTTTAATATCGTATTTTGTAAAACACTTCTTCTCCACATCAGAAGCTTCATTTAATACAATTAGATAATTTGTTCTCTCCATATCTTTTAAAATAGATACCATTGTTTTCATATTTTTAATATCTACTGGATCATTACTAATGACGTATAAAATCATATCAGAAGCATCCATAACGACTAAATTCATCTCACTTAAAATATGATTGGTATCGATAATAATCACATCATATTTCATCTTAGCACGCGCTAAAATCAAATCGACATAATTACTTCCAATTTGACTAGATAAACGTGGATCAATTGGAGCAGTAATACAATCAATATACTCATGATATGGAGTTACATAATTTTCAATATAATCAAAACGGTTATTATTCATATCATCAGATATGTGAAATAAATCTTTGTCCGTATCAATATTTAAAGATAAAGCAATCCCTCCACTATATAAATCCATATCGATAATCAACGTCTTTAATTTCTGATTCGCATATATTCCAGCTAAATTTAAAGCAGTCGTTGTCTTACCAACTCCGCCTTTCACTCCTGTTACCGTAATCACTCTTGCTTGTTTTACTGCCATATTATCCCCTCTCTTTTACAATTTTCCACGTATCTGCATCTTGATAAGCAGCATAAATCACAGATAACTCTGCACTTGTATTAAAATTAAAAAATATTCTTTTCTTCGGTTTCTTTGCTTGAATTTTGATTTGATTCCCTTCTGTATATATATTTAATTCTGAAAGACCCTCGACATTTTCAGCAATGATATTACGAATTTCATCTTTCGGATCTTCATCATAATGTTTCATTCCGTACTTTAATCCAATTAATACACTATCTTTTAACTCTTTTTCTTCTAAATAGGTATACCCTGTATCAATGACTAAAGCAAATAACATCACTAGAAGTGGCAAGATTAACGCAAATGAGACAAGTGTCTGTCCCTTATGATTCAACTTCATCATTTACTATTTCCTCTTGTTCGCTATCTGGTGATTCTGATGGCTCCGGTTCTTCTATCTTCGCTTCATTGTGATATAACTTACGAGATGTCGTAATAGAATAATTATCGCCTAATATTCTTCTTAAAATTGGCGATGACATCTTGATTTTCTTTTCAATCGATAGCTTAACAAAATTGCCATCTTCTTCCGTTTTAATACTTAATCGTTGTTTTTCTTGATCTAATGCATTTGTATCGTTTGCTAAATAAAGATCACTGACATATTCCAAGTTCTGTTCTAATTGATATTTTTGATATAGTAGATTTCCAAAATCTACCATCGATATTACAATCAAAAGCAGAACTGGTAAAATGATTACAAACTCTACTAATGCTTGTCCCTTTTTATTTTTCACCAGTATCACCCACGTATCTTACCTTATATCAATTATATCAAATGATGTCTATTTCTTCAACGAAAAATCATATAGTTGATATATTTTGACAAATTTAAACATAAGAAAAATCGCTTACGCGACTTTTCTAATTTATAACCATCATCATTAAATGGCATATTGATAGCTAATCATTATGCAATTGTCATAATCAAATATGGATTTCCTTTCGTTCCATTTCCTCCTGTAATCTCAATATTAGATTTCAAATAGAGAACTGGACGCGCCCCACTATCGTAGTCACTGCCCGCATCGTCGAAAGCAAGCCCGGCCAGCCCAGCAGCACGAGCCGCACTCCAAGCAGAGTGCGAGCGGCCTCCAGACTCCGCAGAAAACGCATTCATTGTCCAGTATCCAATTCCTCCTAATTCTTCATTTATTGGTAATGCATCTAATAGGTAATTACTATCACATGTAATTTCTGGTGTGTCTTGCATTAATTTCATTAGCTGATCCGTTGCGGATTTACATGCGGTATTCGTACTTGCTCTTAGTAAATCACTCACATTCACAAGTCCTACATTTCCTGTCCACTTGTACATCTTCTCTCCGGCTATATTCTTTGCGATACTATCATTTCCACTTTCATCTAAATATTGTACACTTCCTA
>CAJKWD010000034.1 GCA_905203475.1 uncultured Acholeplasmataceae bacterium | reverse complement strand
ATCTAAAGTTCACAGGAACAGGAACGATGCAAGATCCATATGTAATTGAATAAAAAATAAAAAGGATGATAAAATCCTTTTTATTTTTTTATGATATCTTGTTTTTCATGGTGATTTTGAAACCATTTTTTCGCATATGAACATGTCACAATACATGTTTTTTCTTGCCTTTGAATGACCTCGTAAGCATGTTGTAATAATGAATCTGCGATATGCATTCCACGATAAGCGGGATCTACATAAGTATGATTGATATTCAATATGCCATTCTGTTCGGGAAACGTAACTTCACCAATTTTATGTCCATGATCCATTACTGATACTTGGTTCTTTTCTTTTATATATTCCATATTATCACCTAATAATATCATATAAAAATATAAAAAATATGACAAGGTTAAAGTGAAGATTTTATTTTTTGATTCAGTTCTTTTTGAAATAAATATTCTTCGTGTACCACTTGCTCAAATTTTTTGTAATACTTTATTAATAATTTTTGGCTGTGTTCTAATCTTTGTTTATTTAGTTCATTTGGACAGTTTTGATAAATTTCTTGTAAATTTTCTATCTTTCGTTCTAGCGGTTCAATTATAATTTTACAAAAGTCTCTAACGTTTTCATTAAACATATTTTTCCTCCATATCTCGAATAAAATCTATTCACATAATCATATTATTAGTATAACACATAATCAGGTTATGCATTTTAATTAAATTTAGAAATTTTTATATATACTGTCAAGTATAGTAATAGGTGGTAGTAAAGATGAAATTAGTAATACAAAAGAATCGATATACAAAAGGTGAAATTATTAAGATTTTAAGAGAGTGGACAGGAAAAACACAAAAAGAATTTGCTGAAGATATTGGCAAGAGTATGAATAGTATTCAGAAATATGAAGCAGATGAAGTGAATTATAGTATTCAAACACTATTAGATATTGTTAAGAAAAATGGTTTAGTAATTACAATTGAAAAGAAAAAATAAGGTGTCAAGTAATAAGAAAGTACAAGTTATTTTTAAGAAATATGATAAAATATAGATATATTGAGAATAAAGAAATGAAGTGTTATGTATGAGAAAATATCGAAAAGTAAAAATACCAAAAAGTCCGAAAGCTTTTTTTGTTTCATTGATTGTAATAGGTATTGCCGGATGTTTAACAGCTTATCAAAATAATTTATTTACACCTGAAAAAGAAGAAAATCCAGTAGCACAAGTATCTTATGATTTAGAAAATATTCCTAAATATCAAGGAAATGCTTATGTAATTATTAATCAAAATGAACCAGAATTTACAGAGGAAGACAAAAGTTATACAGGAGAGAACTATAGTGATTTAGATTCATTGGGCCGTTGTGGGGTTGCTATGGCACGTGTAGGAATAGATACAATGCCAACAGAAGAAAGAGGCAGTATTGGTATGGTAAAACCATCGGGATGGCATACAGTAAAATATGATATAGTTAGTGGAAAATATTTATATAATCGTTGTCATTTAATTGGATACCAATTAACTGGTGAAAATGCCAATGAAAAGAATTTAATTACTTGTACTAGAAGTATGAATACAACTGGTATGTTAGAATGGGAAAATAAAGTAGCAGACTATGTGAATGAAACAAAAAATCATGTATTATATCGTGTAACACCTATGTTTGAAGATGATAACTTAGTTGCAACAGGGGTTCAAATTGAAGCCTTGTCATTGGAAGATAACGGAGAAGGAATTAAGTTTAACGTCTTTGTATATAATGTCCAAGATGGAATAGACATCGATTATAAAACAGGAGATAGTAAATTAAAAGAATAAAAAAGATACCTAGGTATCTTTTTATAATGGAAATCTATTTTTATAATCAAAATATTCCCATATACAATAGATAATAAATTTAAAGTACTCAATCATATTTTACCTCCTCATCATTAACATTCCATAAGAAGAAGGTAAATTCCTGCATAAGAAAAGCAAATAATTACATATTTGCTTAATATGGAAATGGACGTAATCTACTAGGAATAATTAATCTCTGTCCAGGAAAAACAAATGGGAAAGTTAATTGATTGATATACATAATTTCATTGACAGAAACCCCAAATCTTCTACTAATAGACCAAATTGTATCACCACGTCTTACAACGTAAATTCGATTCATTGGTGGAGTAGGTTGAAATGGTGGTCTAGGATTAAATGGGGGAATGATAATCACCATTCCTGGTATGAGTCTACTGTTTGGTCCTAAACCATTGATACTCATTAATTCATCCGTAGGTACTTGGAAAGCTTGAGCAATGCTATTTATGCTATCATTGGGAGTTACAGTATAAGTCATAAATATCCTCCTTCATTTTCAAGGATATTATATGAAATGGAAAAAAATAGGTGATAAGAAAAAATGTAGATTATTATATCTACATTTTTAGTGTTTTTCATGTAATCTACGCTTAATTTGTATGATTAAATCAATTGGAGGTTTTTCCATTTGATTTAATACGAGTAAAGCATCTTGTAATTTTGTTTTTAATGAATAAGTATCTTTAATGTGTTCTATTTCTTGATCTAATTCAAAATTAGAACTGGGATTTTGTCTCATAAATTGAGTAATATAGTCTTTGATATCTTGAAGTACATATTCTTTTAATTGATAAGAATCCATCTCCATGACACCAAAATAACCACTAATCATATATCGATAAGCATCTTCTATTTCTATCATTATATCACCTGCTTGATAAAATAAAATCCTTATCATAAAAGGATTAAAAATCATATATGGTGGAGCTGAGGAGAGTCGAACTCCTGTCCAAATATAAAACTCCCTAACCATCTACAAGTTTAGTTCACAAATGATGTCCTTATAAAAATTAGATGTGAACGTCTATTTTATAAGTAAGCTTGTATCATTCATTATTATTTCCAAGCTAAATAATAATATATCCTATTTTTATCGAGCCCTTATAAATTCCCAATAGGAGAAAGAATAAAAAGAGCCGTACTCGCACTTATATTAGGCAAAAGTAGGAGTAGCGAAAGCGCTACTTAATCTACTAAGTATGTTAGTTAATTTATTTTTTCCAGTTATTTTCTGTTTGTACGTGACGTGTACCTCCGACTTGCCGAATTAAGCTTTTTTATATCTGTCGAAACCATAAACAGCCCCAACTAATTTCATTATATCATAGCTTTTTGTTGTTTACAAATTATAAAGACCTACAAAGTTTTTCTTTTTTTACATAAAATACATTAGGATGTGATGGAATGAAAAGAGGAATTGATGTTTCAAGTTACCAAGGGGTAATTGATTGGGAGACAGTAAAAGAAAATATTGATTATGCGATTATTCGTTGTGGTTATGGAGCAGATAGAGAGAGTCAAGATGATACTTATTTTAAGAGGAATGCAGATGAATGTACTAGGTTAGGAATTCCTTTTGGCGTGTATTTATATAGTTATGCAGATAATATTGAGTGGTCGAATAGTGAAGTAGAACATGTGTTAAGACTCGTAAAAGGATATAAATTAGAGTATCCTATTTATTATGATATTGAAGATAAAGTACAAGCAAATTTATCGAATGAAGCATTGACAGATATTGTTGTGAATTTTTGTGAGAAATTAGAACAACAAGGATATTATGTCGGTGTATATGCGAATTTAAATTGGTGGAATACGAAGCTAAATTCAAATCGTCTGAATGCCTATGCGAAATGGGTAGCTCGCTATAATACAGTACTTGGTTATGATGCGGGTATGTGGCAATATACAAGTAGTGGAACAATTGCTGGAATTCATGGTAATGTAGATATGGATTATTGTTATGTTGACTATCCAGAAGCAATTAAAAAAGCAGGCTTAAATGGATTTTCAAAAGAAGAAACACCAACAGAACCGACTCCTGAAGTCCCACCTGTTACAGATGTCAATACAGAAATTGAAAACTTAAAGAAACAAATTGAAACACTAAAACAAGAAAACGAACAATTGCAAGAAACATGTCAAGAAAAAGAGTTAATTTTTACTTGTGAAAAAGCAGGTACTTATTATATAGAATTAAAAGAACAAGATAAATTATTTTATGAGTCGGGAACAGTACCAAAGTAAGAGAAAGAATCTATCATAATAGACTCTTTTTTTATGTCAAGTAAACGACTACTATCAATGTAATTCATATACAAAAAGCAATGATTTTGTTATAATAGATTATAATGAAAGAGAATGGGGAGGGATTACATGAAGAAAGTTTTTAAAACAATGATTTCTGGTTTTTTATGTACTTTACTATTATCTCTTAGTTTGATTCCTCCTTATGTATCAAAAGTAAGTGCGGCAGAATATCCAACATATGGAGTTGTTAATTTTAGAACGAAAGATTGTAAAACTAATACACTATATACAAGAGAAAGTGGAGAACAAGGTTATACCAATGGTTGTTATGGTGCAGATGCAGCCTTTTTAGGAATTGAAAATGGCATGGTAAAATTTAAAATGTCAGGTGTGATTGGATATGTGAATCCAAATGATGTTGAAATACGTAATATGGATCCAGAAACTATTACTACATATATTTCAAATTATCGTGTTACGAATGGTGAATTACAACACGTTATACAACTAGATGTGAATAATTATAAATCTGGTAATGTCATTACAATTGGAAGGGCACCTAGTAATTTAAGTGATGGAACTTACTATAGTTATGATGGAATTTATTTTTATCCAGATACATTAGATGGATTTAAAATGATGATTGATGATTATAGAGGAGGGACAAGTTATCGCGCAGTGAATGCTAATAATCCGTACTATAATTATTATCAATATTTACCAACTAGAACGATTAGTAATTATACAAGTGAAGATTTGAAAGTTGATTTTTCAAGTTATACAAGTAAAATGACAGGATATCCTGCTAAAGCAAATGAATCACAACTTTACGGGGAACATGTCTCATTTATCGAATATCAAAATGAGTATGGTATTAATGCGATGATGTCTTTAGGACTTGCGAAAAATGAAAGTGCGATGGGAACGAGTGCCATTTCGTATAATAAAAATAATCTATTTGGAATTGGTGCTTATGACAGTAATACGGCTGCAGCAAAAGCTTTTTCAACAGTACGTGAAAGTATTCGTTATTTTGATAAGAATGTAATTTCCGAAGGTTATTTAGATCCAAAAGATGCTGGTGGACGTTACCATGGCGGACACTTTGGAAATAAAGGTGCTGGATTTAGTGTAAAATATGCATCTGATCCATATTGGGGAGATAAAGAAGCATCTTATTATTATAATTTTGATAAAGCTTATGGTAATCAAGATTATAATAAATATACAATTGGTATTAAAGGAACGAATGGAAATTATAATATTAAAAAAGAACCTACAACTTCATCTGTTTCTTTATATCAGACAACGAAAAATAGAAATGTACCATTTGTTATTTTAGATACAATTACAAATAGTGAAGGAACTTGGTTTAAAGTTCAAACAGACCCAACATTAGTATCAGGAAGAAATAGTATTTTACAAGATAATGGTGCTTATGATTTTAATAATAACTATGGATATATTCATTCTAGTATTATTACTTATATTAGTAATGGAAATGGTATGAAAACGCGATATACGATTGATTTTAATCCAAATGGAGGAAGATTTATCGATGGAGAAACTTCTACCAAAAGATTAACAGTAGAAGAATACGTAACACCAGAACTGGCAGATCCTGTGAGAGATGGTTATACATTTGCTGGATGGGATCAGACAGTGATGCCAGCGCAATCTAATAAAACTTATACCGCTGTATGGAAGAGTAACAATCCACAAAAATATAATATTACCTTTGATGCAAATGGGGGAACATTTGAAGATGGAAGCAATACAAAAACACAAACAGTAGAAGAGGGAAGTAAACCTTCAGAACCAAATGCACCAACTAAGAAAGGTTATACATTTGTTGGATGGGATAGTGAAATATCTCTAGCGACAGGAAATAGAACATATAAAGCTGTTTGGGAGAAAGTATTAGAAAAATACAATATTACATTTGATGCAAACGGTGGTAAGTTTAACGATAATAAAGAAACAAAAGTAATTGTTACAACAGAAGGACAAAAACCACAAGTACCAGAAAATCCAACGAAAGATGGTTATATATTCCAAGGATGGGATAAAGAAATTACTGAAGCAACAGAAAACATTACATACACTGCTATGTGGGAAAAAGAAAAAGCAACATACCAAATTACCTTTGATGCGAATGGTGGAACATTTGAAAATGGTAAAGAGAAACAAGTAGTAGATACATTAGAAGGAAATATTCCAGAAGAGCCAAAAGCACCAACGAAAAATGGTTATAAATTCATTGGTTGGGATAAAAAAATTGTAGCCGCTGATGGTAATGTAACTTATAAAGCACAGTGGGAAAAAGTAAAAACTTATGCGATTACATTTGATGCTGACGGCGGGGTATTTGAAAATGGAAAAGATAAAGTAACAGTGAATGTAGAGGAAAATACAAAACCTTCTGTTAATCATCCAACAAAAGATGGTTATATATTCCAAGGATGGGATAGAGAGATTACAAATGCAATAGAAGATACTACTTATAAAGCAATTTGGAAAGAATTAACATTAGATGATTTAGAAGAAAGAAATGGTTTATTCTATATCGATTCTCTAACAGAGAAAGATGGTAAATTAACATTGAAAGGATATAATACAATTGAAGGTATCAATAATACATTAGATACGGATATTGATTATACTTTAATCTTTGAAGATGTTAATAGCAAAAAAGAAGTGTTATCTGAAAGTGCTAAGAGAATTACAGATTCAAAAGAACAGCCATTCCCAATTTATAGTGTAGATGGCAAAGATTATACATATGCTTGGTTTGAAATGAATGTTGATGTCAGTAAATTACCAGAGGGAAATTATACTATGTATATGGTTGCCAATACAGATCAATATTATTCTAAAAAAGTGGTTAATAATTTGACAAATAGTAAACAAGATGCTTCTTATGAACAAGATGATAAAAATGTTATTATTCGAAATAATTACAACTATGAAAGCAGTCCAATTGAGTTATTAGTACGTAATAGTAATGAAATGGACGTTCATAAGAATGTAGGAACCTATTATAATCAATTTGATACTTATACAACATTTGAATTTACAAATGATAATTTATTACATATGAGAGGATTATCTTATTCATACGGCATGGATTTGAGTAATCGAGGAACAACAACAAGAAAAGTATTGTTTGAAAATCAAGATAATTATAAAGTTTATTCTAAAGATTTAGGATATATTACAACGGGTGATTATGTTGCGCCATTACCAGAAGACGATCACTTAGGTAAAGATCGTGCTTGGTATGATCAGAAAATGAATTTAAGTGATATTCCAAAAGGTATTTATGTTTTATATACGACTACTACTTCCCAAGGTAAAACAGATATATCAGAGATGACAGAAAAAATGGGTAGAACATTAGATCAAGTTGTAAAAACAATTAATGGTAAACGTTATTCATTCCGTATTAATTATCAAAAAAATAGTAGGATTGAAATGGTAGTAGAATAAAAGATACTTCAATGATTGAAGTATCTTTTTTTGATATGAAAAAAGGATGATTGAATCATCCTATTTATTAACAATTGTAACTGTAATTGTATCACAAGTTGTAGCTGTTGCCCCTGATGCGATAGAACTGCTGCAAATCGCACCATTTGTACTATTGCCGTTTGGACAAGCTGATACATAATTTGGAACAATATTTAAATATTTATTATTACTTGTTGCTTTAATCATTGCATATGTTTGTGTACCTGTACTACCGGCACCACCCAAGATGAAAGTGTAAGGGGTACAAACTGGAGTAGGATCAGGAGATGGACTGACTGGATTATTATTTGATGAATTTCCACCGTTGTTATTATTACTACTATGATTTCCTCCACCTGTATTTGTTGTAGGTCTTTGACCATTACTTATTGTTAATATAACACTCGTTCCATCAGATACTTCACTTCCTGCTGTTTTATTTTGATTGATAACTGTATCTTTTGTTTTAGTTGAATAAGCATAATTAAATGTACAACTAAGTCCATTGTTATCACATGTTTTTTTCGCATCACTTCTCGTCATACCAATGAAATTAGGAATACTTCTTTTCTTACCAAGTGATACAACAACTGTAATTGTTTCGGTTTGACTTAATGTTTGTCCTGGCTTTTTATCAACACTGATGATGTTTCCTTTTTCAACATGATCATTAAATTCTTCATTTAAAACAAATTGTAATCCATGTTCGCTGGCAAATGTTCTAATTTTATCGACATCATTATCACCATAACGAATCATTTTTAAAGGCCCCTTAGAAGTGATAATATGGATCGTTGTTCCTTCATCAACACTATCACCTTTTTTTACACTGGCACGAATAACATTTCCTGCTTTCACAGAACTTGAATATTCACTGCTATAATTTATTTTCATATGGTTTTGATTTGCCCATTTTTCAATTTCTTCTAGTGACATTTTTGTAAAGTCAGGAGCTTTAATTTTCTTTCCTTTTGAAATATATATTTTAACTTTCATTTCATTTTGTTTAATAACAGTACCTGCTTTTGGATCTGTTTTAATAACATGATCTTTTTTTACATCATCATTATATTCATAAACAATATCGTATTTGATACCATTCCTTTTTAACCATAGTGTCGCATCAAACTCTTCCATATCAGTGAGATCTTTTAATTTGACTGGATCTAAATCTTCTTCTTTTCCTAATGAGAATTTTAATTTTAATTCATCGCTACGTTTCATATTACCTGATTTATTTTGTTCAAATTCTTCATCACGTTTGATATCGTCTTTAAATTCATAATCGATTGTAACATGATCAAGTTTGTTCTTTTTAATTATTTTTACTACTTCATCGACATTCCAACCAATCATATCAGGAATATTTACTTCCAAGTCATAGTTTGGCCCGTCTGATACAACAACTTCCATTGATTTTACTTTTGATGTTAATGTATCAGGTTTCACGCTTTGCTTCATGATGGTATTTTCTTTAAATTCATCACTGTATTCATACTTAGTAGTAAGATTAATATTATGGTTGTTTGCCCATTTCATAGCTTTAATCACTTGTTGATTTCTAAAATCTAAAACAACTGATTTTGTTGGTAAGTTAATGACATTGGTAGTGACTAAAATGTTAAAGGCAATTGCTGAAACCAATAAAAATGAAGTAATGACATTCATAGTTCGACGACTGCGCTCTTTTTTTACGAACATACCAAGTCCAAATGAACCAGTTACAATAAGAAGTAAAATACTATTGATAATTAAAAATAATTGATTTTTCTCATCTGTCATATAAACGATATTATAAGCTAAATAACAAGTTTCTAATACCATTGTAATAAATAGTAAAAAAGCAGATAAGAAATTGGATTTATAGGTTGTTTTTTTTGTTTCTTTTCTTACACGTTCTAATTCTTGTTTTACTTTTTCTTTTTTCTCTTCTTTTTCTTTTTGTTCTATCATTGCTTTTGGATGATCAATTTCTCTTTGGAAGATATTAGATTCTACTTTTTCATCAGTTGAATTTTCTTCTTTAATCTCATCAGTTATAAGAGAATTAAATAGTGTATCTACTTCCATTTCATCTTGCAATTGTTCCAATTCATCAATTTTCTTTTTCTTCTTTTTTGCCATCCATACACCTTCTATCTATACTTAATATATTACTTATATCATTATACTATAAATAGTCTTTGAAAAGGAATAGAAATAAGAGGGAGTGGACAAACACTTGACAATCTAAAATTTCTGTGTTATGATAATCAACTATTTCATGTGAGGGGGGATTTATATGAATAGTAATAAAGGACAATATAATGAGATGAAACATTTCTTTGATGAAATTAGACAAGGAATGGAAAAAAAGCCGCAAGAGGAGATTGATCTTCGCTTCATCATGGCCCAATTAAATAAATATGGGGTGCAACAGGCAGGAGAACAAATTTCATATCCATTATTAAATCGTTCTGATATTTTTACGGAATTTTCCAATCAGCAATTTTATTTATCAAAGGGTACTTGTTTTCCACCATATATTGAGTTTTCTATTCACGATAAGAAAGACCCACATCATAAAGCACGTAATTATGAGATTATTATCCCAGCTAAACCAGAGAGTTGTGATATGATTTCCATGTTATTAATCGATTATTTCTTAGAACATGAAATTCCTGCTGAGGTAAAGGCTAGCACTCATAATACAAATGCGAATATTCGTATTTTTGTCGAGACAGAACAAATGGCGAAAGCAATTCGCAAATATTGTTTACGTCAACCTTTAATTTATTGGAATATTCATAAACCAAATCCATTTATTAAAAGATTTGTAAAAGAAAATGAACAAGCAGAGAAAGCATTTGGTATTCATAAAAATCCATATGGAGCAGGAATGGAAAGTATTGAATATATTGCTGTCTTAATTACAGAGTATGTAGAGTCAGCTCGTATTCATGATCGTATTGATTTTGTAACAGTTGATAAATTTATGTCATCATTAAAGAAACGAATTGATTTATACCGTGATACAGATCCTAAAAAACAAATGAGTAAAAGTTTATTAGATGTTTATAATAAAGCAAAACAAGAGCATAGAGAAAAAGTAGAAATTAGAAATGTTCTTACAAAAGAAAAGAAAAAAGGGGAAAAAACAGAAACTAAATTAAAACCATACTCATATTATACTCATGAGAGTACAAAAGAAAGAAATCGTATCATGAGTAAGGAATATGTAAAAAATGTTTATCTAGGTTAAGATAAACATTTTTTTTTATTGTAATTTCAACCGCACCACTTTTAATACTTTAATTCTATCTCA
>CAJKWD010000033.1 GCA_905203475.1 uncultured Acholeplasmataceae bacterium | reverse complement strand
TGCAATGTCATTATAATATAAATATAAATTATAAAACGGAACCATGTACTTCCAGTGGTTGAAATGAAGTAGTTCTTCACTGTTTAACATTGAATAATTTTCATGCATATCGTGTAAAATAATAGAACGTGATATAGCACAAGAACTAGTTAGCAAAATAGATAGGATGAAAAAAAGCTCCATTATTTTAACCTCATATTTAGAATTTCTCTTAAGTGTTCAATTTTATCGTAATTATCTGGTTTAGAAATATTCATACTTGTTTTAAATGATTGATACATTTTAAACATTAGTACAAAAACACTTAAAAAAGAAATTAATGCTCCAAATAAATATAAATCGATAGCTACAAAATAAATACCAAATCCTAACATAATAAGACATACCAGAATAGAAATCATTAAACTTAATTTATTATGTGTTTCTGATTCTAAAATTGATATCTTAGATTTTAAATATTCGACTTGATCATCTTTTGATAGATTCATTTCATCCATTTTATCGACAATGTTATTATAAATAATTTCGTTTTTATTTTTTTCATTACCACGGATTAAAATACTAATTGGTTCTAAATCCTTTCGCATAAAAACGCCCCCTAGTTGCTTTCTAGTATAACAAAAAAAAGGAAAACTTCCAAGTGTTCTCCTTTAATTTTGAATAAATTTTTCTCCATTTCCACGATAAATTGCGACAATTGAGAAAATTTCTAGATATAAAATCATAACTCCTAGTAAAATCCAACCTAAAACTGGAATAATTAAACATAACAGCCAAGTATATGGTGAAGTATAAATTTCACTACCTGGTACGGCTAGTTTCTGACATACTTTCGCAAGAATTTGAAATTGGAACACAACAAACATAATTAGCGCTGGTAAGAAACAACACATAACACCAATTAACCAATAATACCATTTACCATACCAAGCATCTTTATCTAAGACATCTTCGATTACGAGTGCATAAATAAGTGCTAGAACAGCACTCCCACCAAATATTAATAAAATAAGCCAAAACCACCATTTATCACGTTTTAACATTTCTTTCATTCTATCACCCTTATATTTATCAGTATATCACAAAATAGTGAATTATTTCTTTTTTTCTAGTTCTTTTAATTCAAATAATGTAGTTAGGGCTTCCATTGGAGTCATATTTAATGGGTCGATTTCTTTGAGACGCTTTTCCACTTTACTTTCTTCTTCTGTTACAAATTCTAATGGAAGTGTTTCCTGTACGACGTGAGTTGTTTTCTTTTCTTTTGTTTCATATAAATTTAATATTTCGTTTGCACGATGAATTAAAGTTTCAGGTAATTCAGCTAATTTCGCAACGTGAATACCATAACTTTTATCGACACTACCCTCTTTGATTTTATGTAAAAAGACT
The DNA here is from genome assembly GCA_905203475.1 of uncultured Acholeplasmataceae bacterium. GTDB lineage: Bacteria > Bacillota_I > Bacilli_A > RF39 > UBA660 > UMGS2016. Next base: position 11,180 of record CAJKWD010000033.1, on the reverse strand, counting down.
AAATTACCATCTTCTTCATAAGCGCTGACATGTATATTTTTTAGTTTTGGAAGCGTTTGATCTAGACTTGTTAGTTCATGATAGTGTGTTGAGAAGAGTGTTTTAGCGTGAATATGATTGTGTATATACTCGATAATTGCTTGGGCTAAAGCCATACCATCATAAGTTGCAGTTCCTCTTCCAAGTTCATCAAATAAGATTAAACTATGTTCTGTAGCTTGACTGATCGCATAATTTGCTTCTTTCATTTCAACCATAAAAGTACTTTCTCCGCTTACTAAGTCATCACTAGCGCCAATTCTCGTATAAATCGCATCAAATATTGGTAATATTGCCTTACTAGCAGGAACAAAACACCCCATTTGAGCCATAATTACTGTTATCGCAAATTCTCTCATATAAGTTGACTTACCCGCCATATTAGGGCCTGTAATAAGTTCGATATCCGTATTTTCATCTAAATAAATATCATTAGAGACAAACTCTCCATCCAATACTTTTTCAACGACTGGATGACGATTATCACGTATTTCTACATAACGTTTGTCTGTTAATTGTGGTCTTATATAGTGATTTTCCTCCGTTACTGTGGCGAAAGATTGTAATACATCCACATCACTGATAATACGAGCAATTTGTTGTAGTCTTGGAATATATTCTTTTACTCGATCACGAATACTTGTAAATAATTGGTATTCTAACTCGATAATTTCCTCTTCAGCATTTAATATTAAAGCTTCCTTTTCTTTTAAAATTGGACTAATATATCGTTCACAATTCGTAAGAGTTTGCTTTCGTTCGTAACCGTATTCATCTTTTACTAACCCTACTTGTCCTTTTGATACTTCAATATAATATCCAAATACACGATTATAACCAACTTTTAAATTTTTAATACCAGTACGTTCTCTTTCTTCTTTTTCAAAACGAGCAACAAAATCCTTTCCGCCTTTTCTTAGCTCTTTTAATTCATCTAATTTTTCCGAATATCCAGCTTTAATTAAATACCCTTCTTTAACGGTCATTGGTGGATTTTCATAAATTGCAGTTTCTAATAATTCATATAATTCCGGAAGTGTTTCAATATCTTCATCATAATGTAATTCGTGTAATAAATCACGTATGACTGGTAATACAGCTAAAGATGTTTTTAATTGTAGTAAATCTCTCGCATTTGCATTTCCAAAAGCAATACGGCCACTTAATCTTTCTAGATCATATACTTCATATAAATTATGACTTAAATCTTCTTTTTGAATAAATTGATCTAACATTGTATCAATCATATCATATCTTTTTTCAATTTCTTTACGATCGATTAATGGATTTTCGATAAAATGTTTTAAACGACGAGAGCCCATTGCTGTCTTAGTACGATCTAATAACCAAATAAGAGAATTACTACGTTGATGAAGACGCAATGTTTCTGTTAATTCCAAATTTCTTTTAGTATGAACATCCATACGTAAATATTTTTTACTTTCACGTACTGTCACTGTTTGTAAATGAGCTAAACTTCGTTTTTGTGTTTCTGTAATATATGTTAATAAATGTTTTACTGTTTCGATATATCTTGGATCACCTAAATCAACATATAATTTTTCGTATTCTGGATATGTTTCTATTGTGTCGTGAACACTGACTGTAAGATGAAATTGACTTTGTAACATATGAATGAGTTTAGAGTCTACTTTACTTGTTACAACGACTTCTTTTAAACCTAATCCGACAATTTCACTTGTAACTTTGGCAAGCTGATGTTCAACTAAATAAACAGCAAATTCACCTGTAGTAATATCCGCATAACTAATACCATATACATGACCAAAGTCTAATATATTTCCGATATAATTATTTTCTTTTTCATTTAAGTTTTCAGTATCTATCACTGTTCCAGAGGTAATAATTTGAACAATTCCACGCTTTACAATTCCTTTTGCTGCTTTTGGATCTTCTAATTGTTCACAAATACCCACTTTATATCCTTTTTCTATTAATTTTTCAATATATAAATTAGCAGCATGATGAGGAATCCCACACATTGGAATTCTCTCTTCTAAACCAGCATTTTTCCCGGTTAAAGTTAGTTCTAATTCACGAGATACTAATTCTGCATCTTCAAAGAACATTTCATAAAAGTCTCCCAGACGAAAAAACAAAATAAGATCTGGATTTTGCTCTTTTAATTCTATATATTGTTGCATCATTGGCGTGACTTTACTTTTATCTACTTCACACAACTTCATGTTACATCACCACTTCTTTATTTTAACATAAAAAATAAGAAAAATCCTATGTTTTCCTTTGATTTTTCTTATTTTTTGATTACATTTTGTTTCTTTAAATACTGTAGTGCATCGTCAAATGTTTTCACTTTGACGAGTTTAATTTTATAATTTCTTTCATCTTTTAATTTTTTTGCTTCTTGGTAATTATCTCCTTCCGGAACAAAGAAAATATCGGCATGAGCTTTTTCTGCCCCCATTAACTTATAAGTAACACCACCAATACTGCCTATATTTCCATTGGCATCAATGGTACCTGTTCCGACGATTTTTAACCCATTTGTAAGATCTTCATCAATTAATGCTTGATAAATCGTCAGAGCCGTCATAAACCCAGCTGATGGTCCAGATTCTGATTTATTAAATTTTAATGTAACTTCTGGATCAGTTTCTACTTCTCTTAAAAAAGAAATAATAATACCTAATACTTTTTCTCCATCTTCTTGACGTACTTTAGCGTTTACCGTTTTTTCTTTTCCATCTCGTTTTACTACTAAAGAAATCGTATCTCCTACCTCTTTTGTCTGTATAATACTGCTTAAATCATCTTTATCTTTTAATGCAATACCTTCAGCTTTTAAAAGTTCATCTCCTACTTTTAACTGCCAGTCTACAGAAGGGTCCAAATACGTGATATACATCTTTTCTTTCGTAATTTTTACTTCTTTTTCTGCTTTTTGATAGGCGTATAAAATAGCTGTCTGATTAGCTTCTTCTAACATTAAATGATCTCTTAAATAAGTAGCTTCTTGATTCTCATTGACATCATTTGTCGCAACCTTTTCTAAATCCCAATCAGGAATCACGAAAGATAGAAGCGCTGTAAATACAGTTCCTTGATATTCTGTTACGTACGCTAAATTATAACTTCCCTCTGTTTCAAGATTGGTATCCACATCAATCTTTTTTGTAATATCAATAATTCCACCTGGGGCCTCGACAATATAAGGAACAGGAAAAGTTAAAATCAAATAAGTACTAAAAAGAATAATTAAATATAAATAATTGTCACGTAAAAATTTTTTAAACTTTTCATATAATTTACTAAGCATATATTCCTCCTTAATAAGGTGTATGAAAGAAAGGGATGAAACATGTTTCAAAAAGTTATCAGTACAAGCATTATGACATTACTACTAAGTATTGCTTTTTTCATTCTAACAGAATCAAAAGCAGTTATGGAAGCTGTATTATTTTCTTTTCAGATATGGAAAAACAATATTTTTCCGTCTTTATTCCCTTTCTTTTTATTATCTGAATTACTGATTCAATATGGTTTTGTAGAATTCCTAGGAGAATTATTAAAACCTGTAATGAATCGTATCTTTCGAATTTCTAATCAAGCAGCTTTTATTTTTGTTATGAGTATTATATCAGGATTCCCATCAAATGCCAAATATACCAAAGCGCTTTTAGATGAACATAAAATAAATGAGAAAGAAGCAACAAAAATACTGACCTTTACTCATTTTTCTAATCCTCTTTTTATTTTAGGAACAGTTTCAATTACTTTTTTAGGAAATCGTGAAGTAGGATTCCTTATTTTATTTTGTCACTATATCACCAACCTGATTTTAGGTTTGTTATTTTGTAATTATTATCCCAGTCCTAAAACAGATTGTCACGTTTCAGTAAAAAAAGCGATTAACAATATGACCATTGTACGACAACAAAAGAAAGTAAGTTTTCCTACAATTCTTACAAATGCATTAAATCATACAATTCAAACGCTATTGTTTATATTAGGAGTTACTACTACTTTTTTAATTATTACTACTCTTATCAATCAACATATAACGCTTTCATCATTTCATCAAAGTATGTTAAATGGTTTTTTCGAAATGACACAGGGCTTAAAATATGTAAGTTTACTGAATGTTCCTCTCAAAATAAAAGGAATTTTAACAGTTATGATTTTGTCATTTGGAGGATTAAGTGTACATATGCAGTTAATTGGAATTTTAAGTAAAAGTAAAATTAAATATTTTCCATATTTAACAGCCCGTGTATTACACGCGACAATTGCTTCTCTATTATTCTTTTTCTTATTTGAAACATGGATGCCCTAAAGAAAAATTAGATAGCAACTATCTAATTTTGAATACTAACTAACGTAATACGGGCGTATCCGTTACCTTCATTTCCTAGTGTTTCATAACCAGTTCTAGCATTTGGCATTAAATGCAGTCCATCGATCATGCGGCCATTAGTAAATACTTTCCCTGAGAAGTGATTTGCACTGCCACTTGGAGTTCCACTGCTATTAACAGAATTACATCCAGAATAACCAGAGATAAATGATGAACCTCCGCCGGCACCAGCATGCCATGCAGAGCCACCACCACCATAGTAGCCTCCGCCACCTCCAGCACCAGGATGGTTAGGATCTCCAGGACCTACTCCACCATTCCCACCGATTCCAAAAGAACCGTTTGAACCACTTGTCGCACTACTTCCGATTTGCCCACCAGCAGTTTGCGTACCACCATATCCGATATAATCTCCTTTGGTAACAACCGTATCATGTGGATCTCCGGCAATACCTGTTAAAGTACCTCCAGCACCACCTTTCGCATTACCGGCACCACTCGTAACACCACCACCACCAGCGGCAACCATAATACGATTGCGAAGCCCAGTAGCGTTATTCCATGTGCCACCTGATAAACGTACATCCGTAGCTCCTCCACCATATTTAGAACTATCAGTAGAACTTCCTCCACCATTAAATGTAGAGTTTTGAGCTCCGACATAGATATATAATTTTTCACCTTTATTTAAAGTAATATTTCCACTTGTATATGCTCCAGCACCACCGTTTGTGGTTCCACCTTGAGCTCCCCATAATTCAATTTGGTAAGTACCTTTATATGGAGCCTCAAATATTTGTCCAGATTTTACATAGTCAAAATCATAAGACTTTTTCTTAACAGTTACTTTTCTTGTTCTTGTATATACAATTCCATTATAAGTCACTTTGTATGTCAAATTATAAGTTCCCTCAGCAGTGCCAACAGAACCACTAATACTTACACCATCTGTTCGCTGTGCACCACTTGAATCGATCCAGAAATAACCTGGCTCTTGATATGGTTCATCTGTTGAAATAACCATATTTTGAGATCCTTTTAAATATAATTTATTATTAGAAACTGTATCGAAGATTAAATCATTAAATGAAACTTCGTTACTATTGTATTGGTATACAACGTTAATTCCATAATCTCCTTCTACCAATTTATTCGTAACAGGTATTTTAATTTTAATGATAGAATCATTTTTGACTCCTCCACCTGTTGCAATAACTTGTTCATTTGATACATCAATATTGCCAAATGAACTACCATCTAATAATTTAATAGCAAATGTTCCGTAACGGAAATAATTATTTGATGTATCGAGTTGTAATCTTCTAGACGTAGAATCATCATATAAAAAATCAAGACAATATTTACCACAGTTAGTAGCTAATACTAACTTTTTATTTTCTAAATCATCTTCTAATTCGCGCATCATTAATGCTTGTTTTTGCAACAATTCTGTTTTTAAACTAGAATCTACAGATAAATTCTTTAATGAATATAGTAAATTAAATAAAAAGTAAGCAACTATCATAACAAGGGCAAATGAAACAACGAGTTCCATAACTGTAAATCCACGATTCCATTTTTTATCCTTGTACATAAGAAACGCCTCCAAATCCAGTTACTTTAATGGATGCATAAGTACCATCTTTAAACTCAAGTATCAATCGATAACGGTTTACATCTTTATCATATTTAATAGTTTTGATATAATTTCTCGTTTCACGATTGATATCTTGATCGTTTTTAGAAGCATTTAAATAGGCATCACTCTCTAAATAATGAAGTAAAAAAGTTAAATCTTCAGCTGTAAAATATATGTGATCGACATTTAATGTGTCTTTTAATCTAGAACAATAAGTCGGCTCATCTAATAGTTGTGCTGAACAGGTTGATAAATTTAAGTAATATTTTTTTGTACAACCACTTTGTCCTTCACATTCGCTATTTAAAGCATCTACTAATGTTCCATAACTATTTTCTTTAATATAAGTCGAAAAATTGCTAGCTGCATACATTCCGGTAACTGTATTATAACGAAAACTACGATCAAAGCTTTGTTTTACAGTACGGAACTGAACAAACAAAAAAATCAATGTTGTTAATATAAAAACAGATACTAATAATGTTTCAACTAGTACAAACCCCTTATTATTTTTTTGCATAACATAGCTCCTTTATTGTTGTAATTCTACTAATTCTATTATATAATATATTTAGACTAAATACTAGTCCAACAAACAAAAAAGAATAGAATTAGAAAGAGGTTGACAAAATGATACGTGTGTTTGACTTTCATAAAATGCCAATTGTCGATGTTGTAAATGAAATTTTATATGATTCTGCCAAACGTGGAGCTTCAGATATCCATTTTGATCCAAGAGATCATCATATGCAGATACGTATTCGTATTGATGGATTATTACAGGACTATGCCGAAGTTCCAACAGATGTAGAAAAGAACTTAACAACACGTGTAAAAATTATTGCCGGAATGAATATTACAGAATCTCGATTACCACAAGATGGTGCGATTAAAATGAAATTACGTGATATTAATTTGGATTTACGTGTGTCAAGTTTACCTACCAACCAAGGAGAAAAAGTCGTAATTCGTATTTTAGATTACACTCGAAGTTTGAATGGTTTAGAATCATTGGATTTAAATGAAACAAATTATAAAAAAGTATTGGAAATGATGAAGATTCCAAATGGAATTATTCTTGTAACTGGTGCTACTGGTAGTGGTAAATCAACAACAGTGTATTCTATGTTACAAAAATTAAATATACCTGAAACAAATATCATTACAGTTGAAGATCCAGTAGAAATGGAAATTGAGGGAATTAACCAAGTACAAGTAAATTCAGAAATTGGACTTACCTTTGCTTCTGCCCTACGTTCGATTTTACGTCAAGACCCAAATATTATTATGATTGGGGAAATCCGTGATACAGAAACGGCTCAAATTGCTGTACGTGCATCTATTACTGGACATTTAGTATTATCTACAGTCCATACAAATAACTCATTAAATACAATTGAACGTTTAACGGATATGGGTGTTGAAAGATATTTACTTGCCTCTTCTTTGGAAGGTATTATCTCTCAAAAATTAGCACGTCGTCTATGTCCAAAATGTAAGAAAAAAAGACCTGTCAATGATTATGAAAAAGAATTGATGAAAAAAACATTGGGAGTTGATATTCAAGAAACATGGACAGCAGTAGGATGTGATGAATGTCAAAATGGCTATCATGGTCGTTTAGCAATTCATGAAGTATTACGTGTAAATCAAGAAATTAGAGATGCAATCAGTAATGGAATGAAAAAAGAAGAACTAAGAAAATTAGTTTATGCTGGAACAGAAACATTATTACAAGATGGATTAGAAAAAGCTTTAAATGGAGATACAACAATTGAAGAAATACTAAAATTAATTGAACTTGATGTCGATGATGTTCAAGAAGAAGGCGAATTAAATTTAAAAGACTCTATGGAAGAAATTAATATTTCACGTGAAAGTAATGAAACAAATGCCTTAAATCAATTAAAAGCAAAAATTATTCATGAAAATGATGATAAAGAAAAGAATAACAATTCAATTGAAGCTGAACCACTATTTTAACAAGCGAATAAAGCTTGTTTTTTTATGAAAAAAAACAGGTATAAACCTGTTATTGAATCAATACCATCATATCTAATAATTGATCAAATGGAATATTTAAAAATAATAAACAAATTGCTCCTATACATAAATATGGTCCAAATGGGACAACATGACTTTTCTTTAATTGAAAAGCAACTGAAATAGGAAGACCAATGACAGAACCTACAAAAATGGATAAAACTGCTAGAGGAAAACCTAGTACTAAACCAAAAAAGAATAGTAACTTAATATCCCCTCCCCCCATAGATTCTTTATGAAATAAATGATCTCCAAATAATTTTAAAGCCCACATGAAGAAAAAGGCACAAACTCCTTGTAATAAGTGTGATATCATATATTGGACACCATAAGCAGGAATCTGTAATAAAACAATCATTACTGAACCGATCATTAACAACTCATCGGGAATAATCATATCTTCCATATCGCTTGATACAATCATGATTAAGAAAGAGACAAAGACGATAGCGATTAGAAATTGCCATGTAAAACCAAAGACAATATAACATAGAGAAAAGCAAATGCCTGTTAAAAACTCACTAAGTGGATAATAAAATGATAGTTGTTTATGACACCATTTACATTTTCCTCCCTGTATTAGATACGATAAAATGGGGATCAATTCACTGGCCCCCAATTTATGTTTACAATAAGTACAATGACTGCCTGGATAAATAATTGATTCATTATGAGCAAGCCTTGAACCTACTACATTGAAAAATGAACCAAAAATCGTACCAAATACAAATAAACAAATAATATAATATAATTCCATAATATCAACCTTCTACATAACTGTGTCGTATAGTGTGAACATTGGAACAACAATTGCAAGGATGATAACACCAACAATTCCTGTTAACATGATAATCATCGCAGGTTCAATAAACGTTTTAATACGAGTAACAGCTTGTTTGTGCATTTCTTGATAATAATCTGATACTTTTTTCATCATTTCTGGTAGTTCTCCCGTTTTTTCTCCTGTAACTAACATTTCATAAGCTGGAATTGGGAAAGCCCAATGATTTGCAAATGCAGCAGATATTTTTTCACCACGAGATAAGTTATCAATTGTACTACGAATCAATTCTTTGTAAATTTCGTTATCTGTAATTCGTTCTAGAATTTCCATACTATCAGTGATGAAGACATTGTGTTCCATTAAACTAGATAATGTTTTTGTAAAAGTCGTAACTTCGTTATATATCATAACATTACCAAAGATTGGAAGATGCATGATAAATGATTGAACAGCTCGTTTAAATGGCTGAATATTTTTATAACATAAGTAAAACACAACAATTAATAATATAAGAGCGATCATGATTAATATGAAGTATTTCTTCAAGAAATCAGATAATGCCATAATTGCAAGTGTAATACCAGGTATTTTAGTCGCATCCATACTTTCAAATATTTCTACAAATCGTGGAACGATAAATAAAAGCATGAAGGCAAATACACCCATAGATAGTACAAATACGATAGCTGGATACATCATCGCTGTAATCATTTGTTTACGAGTACGATCCATCTCTGTATAATACTCTGCCATATCATCTAATACTTCAGGAAGTTCTCCTGTCATTTCACTTGATTTTACCATATTTACAAGCAATTTAGGAAATGCTTTTTGTTGTCTTGCTAAAGCATCACTAAATTCTAATCCCGTTGATAAATCGTATAACATTTCTTTAAATACACGATTATATCCCTTATTTTTCGCATATTGTCTTGCTAGAATATGTAATGCATCAATTAGAGTAATACCTGCTTTTAAATAAGTAGATAATTGTGTTAAAAAGAAAATTAAATCTTTCGTTTTAATTTTTACATGAGCACTTCCACTACTTCCATGAAATAAACTAATCCAACGACTTGTTTTAATACTATATACTTGATAACCCTCACTCAATAAAAATGAATGAACTTCTACTTTAGAATAAGCATCCATATAACCTTTTATTACTTTACCTTCTGGAGTGCATGCTTCATACTCATACATGATTTTAACATCACTTTTTTCAGCATCTGCACCATTATAATCAATTAACATTTCTTGACGTTTTACATCTCTTTGATTTCTCATACTATGTAATAATGGTGAATTTTGAACCATTGTTTTGAAACGATTTACAAATGAATTTTTATGTTCTTTTTTCTGCTGTTTTCCTAATGTTTGTTTACGTAATTCAGCCTTTGCAGCCTCTACCTTTTTCGCACTGACTGATTTTGCAGCTTCTATTACTTTTTGTTCTTCTCTTTTAGCTGCACGAGCCTTTGCTTCTCTTTTGGCTTCACGTTTTCTCATATATGGTCTAAACAGACGACGAATAGACTCTAATCCAATCTGAATCCAGATAAAGAATGCTAGAACACCGGTCCAAGCATAGGCTGGAATTCTGATGAAAATAAATTCAATTAATAAGTATATACAATAACAAATGGTTGTTAGTCCCATTAAAATGTAATGTACGAAATGATATGCCATAATACATGGCCATAAAAAAATTGAGCTCCAACTTTTCATTCTTGCATCCCCTATTCTTTTATAACATCATTATATCATACAAACAAAAACAAGTAAAACATTTTTTATATGGTTGCATACAATAAATTAGAAAGGAGTATATCATGAATTTTTATAATCCATATTCTTTATATCCATATGTATCTGCACCAGCTAGACAAGGACTATTTTCTAATTTAGCGACTGGACTTCGTGGTATAAATTGGGGAAATATATTAAATAATACACAACGTACTTTAAATATTATCAACCAAGCAATTCCAGCTGTAAAACAAATTTCACCTATGGTTAGAAATGCACGTACTATGTTTCGTGTCATGAATGAATTTAACCGTACAGATACTCCTAGCACAACTACAAATAATACTGAAACTATCAATATAAATGCCAGCCCAAAACAAGAAGTTAATGCAGAGGAAGGTCCTACTTTCTTTTTATAAAAAAGCCATCAATTGGCTTTTTTGATGGCTTCTAATAAAAGTAATATCAATTTTTCTTTTTCTTTCCTTTTTTCTTTGTGTTTTTTAGGAATTCTCTCTAACAATTCTTGCTCTTGTGCTAATAATTTTTTTAAATAAGATTGATTATATTTTAAAAATGGACCTACTATA
>CAJKWD010000032.1 GCA_905203475.1 uncultured Acholeplasmataceae bacterium | reverse complement strand
CATGGTTAATTGCCCCATCCAGAGTATATGTATTAAAATTTACGCAAGATGGAACTCTATATATCAGAGTAAGTGATGGAGTGAGTGTCATGACAACCCCATTAATTACACTAGAGAGAATTGATAGTATTGCTCCAGATGTGAAAATAAATGGTAATACAGAAAAGTGGACAACATCTAAGACCTTAACAATTAATGCAAGTGATGAACAGTCAGGACTAGCAACAAATCCATATTCATGGGATGGAGGAAATAGTTGGACATCCGTGAAAGAAAAAGAATTTACCTCTAATCAAACAGTTGAAATATGGGTAAAAGATAATGTAGGAAATATTAATAAACAAACAGTTGTTATTGATAAAATAGAAGTAGAAAAACCACTGAGTGTAACTTTAGATCAAGATATAGTGACTTCATCAAGTATTACAGTAACCGCAACTCCTAGTGAGATATCTGAAGGTATCAGAGGATATCAGTTCTCTATTAACAATGGAGCATGGTCAAGTGAACAGACAAGTGCGACAAAGACATTTACAGGATTAGATAAAAATACAGATTATCAGATCAAAGTAAGAGTTTATGCGAATAATGGTAAGAGTGCAGAAGCAACGATTACTGTAAAGACAAATGATATAGAAATACCAACATATGAGGTTACACCGGCAGCAGATGAGTGGTCAACGAGCAAAGATGTCGTAATTACATATGCTTCTCCAAAACCAGATAATCATATTTACGAATATTCATTAGATGGAGGGAAAAGTTGGAAGACAGTAGATGGAACAAGTACAAAATTGTCATTTATAGAAGATGGAACAGTAATTGCTCGAGTAAGAGATACAGGAAATAGTAATAATACAGTGACTGCGTCTACACTTACAGTATCGAAAATTGATCGTACAGCACCACGTGTGATGATTGGTGGAAATACAACTACTCCGGAACCAAGTAAAACGATTGAATTATCTGCCAGTGATGAACAATCGGGATTACATGAAAAAGCATATTCATGGGATGGAGGAAAAACGTGGACTGATGAGAGTGAAAAAACATTTACGAAAAATCAAAGTGTAGATGCATGGGTACGTGATAAAGCAGGTAATATTACAAAAAGGGCAATTACAATTACTGGAATTATAGAATCAGATATTAGTTTAGATGTAAATTATTCTTCTGTAACAAGTTCTAGTGCAACGATTACTGCTAATATCACTCCATCAAGTACACAAGTAAAAAATTATAAATTCAGTTGGGGATCCAATTCGCAAACTCAAACTAGTAATACGCTTGTATTGACTGGACTTACGAAAAACACGCGTCAACAAGTAACCGTGGTTGCTACAACGACAAGTGGTGAAGAAATTCAAGGAAGTACTTCCTTTTATACAAATAATATAGAAATACCAACTTATTCATTACAAGAAAATGACAATGGAAGTAAAACTGTAACAATTAAATATGGGGGAACAAAGACTAGTAATTTAGTTTATCAATATAGTATTAATGGTGGTTCTTCATGGACTACAGTATCGGATAGTGAAGTACAATATACTTTTTATCAGAGTGGAACAATTATCGCTAGAGTAAAAGATAATGGAAATACTAATAATACAGTAACTGCTAGTACATTTACAGTTACAATAGAAGGAAAAGAAGATTTAGCATTGAGTGTTAGCAATTCTAACATAACAAGTTCTGGAGCAACGATTACTGCAAGTATTAGTCCATCTAATACAACAGTAACAAGTTACAAGTATAGTTGGAATGGAAATAATCAAACACAATCAAGCAATCAATTTAAGATGTCAGGATTAACTAAAAACAAATATTATTCAGTAACAGTTACCGCATATACATCAGATGGTGAACAAGTAACAGGAAGTACATCATTCTATACAAAAGATATTCCAACCCCAACATATGATGTGATTGATAATGGTGATAGTAAGAGTGTTACAATTACATATCCTGGAACGAAAACGGATAACTTAGTTTATCAATACACGATTGATAATGGTTCTAATTGGAGAACGGTATCAGGTAATGAAGTACAATATACATTTATAACCAATGGAACAATTATTGCTAGAATTAAAGATAATGGAAATGATAGTAATACAGTCACTGCTGACCCATTAGAAATTACATTAGAAGATGATGAACCACTGACGATGAATGTAGCTTACTCTAGCGTAACAAGTGCTGGTGCAACAATCAAAGCAACGGTTAATCCAACAAGTACAAGTATTCGCGGTTATCAATTTAAAATTAATAATACAACTTATGAAGAACAATCAAGTAATACATTTGTAGCAACGGGACTTACGAAAAATACATTACAAAGAGTAACAGTTACCGCATATACAACAGATGGAAGACAAGTAACAGGAAGTACATCATTTTATACCAATAATATTCCAACACCAACGTATTCATTAAAAGAGAATAGTAATGGAAGTAAGACGGTAACGATTAATTATGGTGGAACGAAAACAAGTAATTTAGTATATCAATATAGTATTAATGGTGGTTCATCATGGACGAATGTATCAGGATCTACTGTTTCATATACCTTTTATTATGATGGTTCTATCATAGCCAGAGTAAAAGATTCTGATAATAGTAATAATACGGTTACAGCTTCAAGATATTATGTTACGTTTGAAGAGGAAGAGGAGTTATCACTTAATGTAAGTGCTTCTTCCATTACGAGTGCTGGAGCAACAATTAAAGCAACAATAAGTCCATCAGGTACAAGTGTTACAAATTATAAATTAACATGGAAGGACATGACTCAAAATTCAACAAGTGGCACTTTTGTACTAACTGGAATGTCAAAGAATACGTATCAGACAGTATCCGTTACAGCAACCACTTCCAGTGGTAAACAAGTAACAGGAAGTACTTCATTTTATACCAATGATATACCAGTACCAACTTATAAGACGACGACAAATGAGGATGGAAGTAAAACTGTCACCATTACATATAGTGGAACAAAGACAAGTAATTTAGTATATCAATATAGTATTGATGGAGGATATAGTTGGAGAACTGTATATAGTGGAAATTCTGTACAGTATACTTTCAGTGAAAGTGGAACAATTATTGCAAGAGTACAAGATACAGATAATAATAGTAATACTGTAACTGCTTCTACATTAACGGTAACGATTACTCCTCCTGATACGACTCCTCCAAATTGTCCATCTGTTTCATCAGCAACAGCAGCTAATACATGGACAAATCAAGATGTATCTTTATCTATTACGCCAACCAGTGATACAACAAATTGGGATTGGTATACAAATACAAATGGTGGCTCTTTCAGCTATATTGATAACAATACAGGAGCAAAAACAAAGACATTTAGTACTGAGGGAAAACACCAAGGAAAAATGATTCCAAGAGATAGTGCAGGTAATGAAAATGATGGTTGTACAACATCTTCTTATTGGATTGATAAAACAAAACCATATACACCATTATTATTAAATTTCTCATATCCACAAACAGGACATTATTCCTATTCATGTACAACAACTTCAAAAACAACATCTGATGTATCATGTACATTTAGTGCCTATAAATACTATTGTAGTAGTGGAACAAGTGGTGTATATCAAATTTATGGTGATACGGCAAGTAGTCTTTCTAATTCAGGATATACAGTACAAGCTAGCCTTACTTGTGGAAGTGCTAGTAATGGATGTTACAGTCAAATTGATGGAACAAAACGAATGGGAAGTCACGGTTGGGTAAATGTAAATGATGTAAATGGTATTTCTGTCTTCTCAGGAAATGCAAATAACTATGGAACAACAAGTACTTCTACGTTAAAATTGCGTGTAGTAGATGGTGCAGGAAACTATTCAGGAACATTTAGTTTTACAGCCAATTGGTGTGTATAGGAGGAATGCATAAATGAAAAAGAAGAAATTACTTATTTTTCTCATGATAATTATAGTAGTCATATTGTTTCTATTCATTCTTATACTACATTTAACAGAACCAAAAGAACAAGTTCAAAAACCAAAAGAATTAGATAAAAAAGCGATTGCTATAGAAGCTGCAGAAAATCAAAATTCCGAAGAAGATGCATCCTATCAAGTAGTAAAACAAACAACAAGAGACAATGGTGATATAGAATATATATTAGAAAATGACGAAACTAAAAAACAAACAACATTTGTTGTAGAAAGTGATGGAAGCGTTTATCAAGAAATTAAAATGCAGACTTCTGCTAATGAAAATGAGATTTCAAATTAATATTTTAGCAAAGAGAAAACGGATTTTAAATTGTTTTCTCTTTATTTTATAATCATTTTGTGGTATCCTAAACTTATATAGATGCTAAGGTGATTATATGGGAAGTACGTTGGAACAAGTTACGACATTACAAAAAGAATTCATTTTATATTCACTGAACTTAGAAAAAGCAGTTGATTTAGAGGATCGCTTTGGGATTGTTTACTATGATGTATTATTACAATTTACTTGGAAACAGTTAGAAGAAATTTATATAAAATATGTTGATGATAATGAAATCATGGTAACACCATTTTGTAATCAGATTGCTAAAAGTTTATTAGAAAGAGAAGCCCATTTACAAGAAGAAGATTATCAATCTTTTTTAAGATTATTTGTTGAAGAGTTATTTTCTAAACATCATATTAAAAATTATCAACTCATTTTTGAACCATTGTCTTCATTTGGAGAAGTAAAAATAGATGGTAACCAGTATACAGTGATATTATCTAGTAACCATTTAAAAGATATTAATATTCGCTTTAATTTGGAAACTATATTTTTACAACTTTTAAAAATAAAACAACATGAGTTAAAGCAACATGCATGTGATGATTGCTATGCGAAATTAAAACAAGAAAAAACAAAAGCAGTTCAAAAATATTATCCATATTATTTTTATGATTTTGATTTTAATGAAAATTCTTCTTTAGAATTATATACTAATTTAGAATTCTTTCTTTATGTTAGTAGAATATCCCCATTGAAGAGAAAAGAATTAGAACGTGAAATGAGAAAGAAAATGGAACAATATAAAATCAAAATAGCAATAGAAAATTTAAAAACTTATGAGGATAAATTCCCATTTAACAGTTATGATTTATTATTTGAACAACATTTAGATGAATATCCGCAAATGCTAGAAGGAGATGTATTTCAGTTAGAATATCAGCTAAAAGGAAAAAGAAGAACATTACTAGATATTTTCTTATCTAGTTCTAAATTACAAAAATTGATAGAACATAAAAATACAAGTGATGAGAATAAGAAAAAAGCTCAGGAGAAAATAAAAGTTTTAAATGAAATGATTGAAAAGAGTGATTTTCCAATCAGTGAAATTGGAGATGTAATTCAATTTCTATTTACTTCTGGATTGTTAGATAAAGATAAAAAAGTAGATCAACATTTGTTTGAAATATTGAAGAGAAAATATCAACATATGATTTCTATATTTTGGTATCGTTATTCTGATGAGTATGTGAATTATTTAAATTTAGTAAAGGAAATTGAAAATAAATTAATCTTACAGATTAAAAAGAATAAGCAATTAGCTCTAAAAGATTATCAACGTTATTTAGAAAATGAAAAACAATTTCAAGAACATATTCATTATTTTGAGAATTTTCAACAAGATATGAATCAATATTTTAAAAAACTACAAAATACGATATCTATGTAAAGAGAATGAGTTTCTCTTTTTTTTCATCTTGAACAATGTTATAATGTTTATATAATAGGAAAGGGGCTTATACATGTTAGGACAAATTATTTCAATTGAAGAAAATACTGTCATATTAAAATTAAATATTGATTTGACAAAATTTCAAAGTATTGTGAACTTGTTTGTATTATTAGAAGAAACGGATCGAAGATTAATTGGAGAAATTGTCGATGTCAAAGATGGAAATGCATATATTCATCTATTAGGTGAATTAAAGGGTGAGAATTTTGTTCCAGGTGTAAGTCATAAGCCATCTTTTGGAGCAACAGTAAAATTAGTAAGTAAAGAACGTATGCCAATGATTATGAGTGTTGGTGAATATAAAGAAGATAAACATTTACTGCTTGGTAAGAGTGTTGTTTATGAAGATATAGATATTTCTGTAGATATTAATGGTTTCTTTAGTAATCATTTTGCGATTTTTGGTTCTACAGGAAGTGGTAAATCATGTAGTGTAGCACGTATCTTTCAAAATTTATTTGAAAAGAAAAATTCGATTCCATATCGTGCTAGTATTTTTATTTTTGATGCATATGGGGAATACCACCAGGCATTTTCTAAATTACATGAGATTACTCCAGAATTAAATTTTAAGGCCTATACGACTAATTTAGAGTTTGGTGATAGTGAAATATTAAGAATCCCATTATGGCTAATGGATGTCGATGATATTGCCATTTTATTGGGTGCTGAAAAGGCAAGTCAATTACCAATTTTGGAAAAAGCACTTAAGTTTGTGACTGTATTTGCCCAAGAAGAAGATGTAGTTATAAAGTATAAGAATGATGTAATTGCTCGTGCTTTATTAGATATTTTATCCAGTGGACGTGCTCCAGCTCAGATTCGAGATCAAGTAACAAGCGTTTTAACGAGTTATAATACAAAAGATTTGAATCTTGAAACAACGATTTATCAACCTGGTTATTCAAGACCATTAAAACAGTGTTTATTTATTGATGCTACAGGTAAAATTCGTGATATGGAATTATTAATTAATTTCTTAGATACTTTCTTAGATGATAATCTTGAATTAAAATTACCGGATGGAACATTTAAGTATAATTTAAAAGATTTAGCAAGTGCATTTGATTTTGCTGTTATTAGTGAAGGTGCTTTACTTAGTGAAAAAGTATTTGATGATGTAAATTTATTAAAGGTTCGTCTTCATACGATGGCCAATGGAGAAACGAGTACTTATTTTGATTATCCTGATTTTATTACCAAAGAACAATATATTCGTAATTTATTAACAGCTCCAAGTGGTCAAAAAGCACAAATTATTAACTTTAATATTAACTATATTGATGATCGTTTAGCTAAGACCATTACAAAAGTATATTCCCATTTATTATTTGATTATTGTAAAGATAATCGTAATCGTGGAACACTGCCATTCCATATTGTTTTAGAAGAAGCACACCGTTATGTACAAAACGATAGTGATGTGGCATTGATCGGTTATAATATATTTGAACGTATTGCGAAAGAGGGAAGAAAATATGGTGTTATTCTAGGTCTAATCAGTCAAAGACCAAGTGAATTATCTGAGACAACTTTGTCACAATGTAATAATTTCTTAGTATTTAAAATGTTACACCCTCGTGATATTTCATATATCCGTGATATGGTACCAAATGTAACAGAAGAGATTATGAAAAAGATTCGTGTATTACAACCTGGTTCTTGTATTGCCTTTGGTTTAGCATTTAAAATACCAGTGATTATTCAATTTAAGATGCCAGATCCAACACCTTCTAGTGACTCTTGTAATGTCAGCAATGTTTGGTTTGTCAATCGTCGATAAAGAGCGTTTGCTCTTTTTTTGTTTTGTGCTATAATATAGTGCGCAAATGAGGGGATTATATGGTAGAAAAATTTTTAACCAATCATACAGATGTGGTATATTTCTCTTCTAGAGAAGAAAATGTATCAGAACAATATCAAAAAGAATTTGATTTAGCGTTTATGCCTCCTTTTTATCAACATTGGATTTATCGTAACCAAAAATATTATTATTATAAATATGATAATAACTCAATTGCCTATGGTTTTTTAAATGAATTAATAGGGGAGGAATTATGTCATTATTTTTATTTACCTACAGTTCATTATCAGATTGCTTATGACAGGGATGTACATCAATATGCAGTATTATCAGAAAACTTTCGTAAACGTGGTAAAGAATATGTGAATATTTTTCGTTTTCCGGAATTAAAATATTTAGATACTTATCGTGTATTTGAAGAAATGGCAAGCTTTACACATGATAAAAACCAACGCTTACAATTTCTAAAAAATTTAAAAAGTATGATGGTTTTAGATTTTTATATGGGACAAGAAGACCGTAACGAAGAAAACTTTTACTTTGAAAAAACAGGAAACAATTATCAATTAGCTAATTTATTTGATTATGAGATTTCATTTGAAACATTAGATTATTGTGGAAATTCTTTTTTTCTATGTGACTTTGATAATCAAAGATTGTGTCATGAATTATGTCAAGATGAATGGTTTCGTACTTTATTTCAATTAGCATATGATATTGATATGGAACAACTTTTACGAATGATTGAACATAAATACCAATTAAAAATTCCAAGAAAAGTTAAAAAAAGATATCTTAATTATCATAGTGAAAAACAAAAAGTCATGCAGGAAATGAATTTAGTAATGAAAAAAAGGTGATTAATTCACCTTTTTTCCTTGGTAAGTATTTCTTCTTACCATTTCTTTATCAATTTCATTTAATACACAAAACTTTTTTAATAACCAAGTAGGGGCGATTAAATCTTCCCTTACTGGATCTCCTGTAATTCTATGAATCACAATTTCTGGTCTTAATTGTTCTAATTGTTCTATTGTAATATCTACATACTCATCTCTTGTTAGAACATGAAATGGATTTTTCTGATACATAGTAGCTAGGGGAGTATTTTTTACAATGTGTAACATATGTATTTTTATTCCTTGGATATCTAATTGATTGATATGTTTTGCTGTTTCTAACATCATTTCTTTTGACTCATATGGAAGCCCATTAATGATATGTACGATGACATTTATATTTCTGTCTCTTAATTTTTTTACCATTTCATCAAATTCTTTGGTCGTATGACAACGATTAATTAGTTTACTTGTTGTTTCATGAATAGTTTGTAAACCAAGTTCTACCATTAAATAAGTACGTTTACTTAAATCTTCTAAATAATCTAAACATTCTTCTGTAATTGCATCTGGTCTTGTAGCAATCGCTAAACCTATGACATTAGGATAGTTTAAAACTGGTTCAAATTTCTTTTTTAATTCTTCAACTGGAGCATATGTATTGGTACGGGCTTGAAAGTATGCGATTAATTTGCCATCAGGCCATTTTTTGTGCATCATGTCTAATCCTTGTTGCCATTGCTTCTCGATACTATCTTGTTTATTTCCGGCAAAGTCACCACTACCACTTTTCGAACAATAAATGCATCCACCATATCCTTTGGTACCATCTAAATTGGGACAAGAAAAACCTCCATTTAAACTAATTTTAAATACTTTGGAATGAAATGTATGGTGGTAAAAATAATTTAATGTATGGTATCTTTTATTATCTAATGTATATAAAAATGGATTCATGAGGCACCTCCGTATTAGAAATTATATCAAAAAATATGGCATTTTATGGGAAAAATGTGAAAAAACTTACATTTTTTCTATTTTTTCTATGTAAAACATAGGGAAATTTGCTATAATGTTGATGGAGGTAGAATATGAAAAAGTATAGTTTATTAAAAGCCTTAGGAATTTGTTTTTTTGTATTGATTGTACTATCATTCATTCTTCCTACTGGAACATTCTCTGGTGGAACTTTTACAAAAGCTACAACAGAGCCAATTGGATTTTTTGAATGGTTTTCAGCTCCAATGAATACAATCATTAACTATGGTATGTATGGAATTATTTTCTTACTAATTGGTGGACTATATGGCGTATTAAACAGAACTGGTGTTTATACAAAAGTAGTTGACAATGTAAAGAAAAAATATGAAGGAAAGGAAAAGAAGTTTCTTACAATTTCTATCTTAGTATTTGCAGTACTAGCTAGTTTAACTGGTCTTAATGTTGCACTATTTATTTTAGTACCATTCATGGCTGCAATTATCTTAAAGTTAGGATTCTCAAAAGTAACTGCTATGCTTTCTACAGTAGGTGCACTTCTAATTGGTATGATTGGAAGTACTTATGGATTTAATGTATGTGGTTATATTAATTATTATTTTAGCTTAGATGTAAATAATGCTATTTTAGTAAAAGTAGCTTTCTTAGCCATTTTAGTAATTTTCTATAACTATATGATTCGTAAGAGTGCAAAAGTAGAAGTAGTTGCTGCAAAAGCAGATACAAAAGCTGCAGAAGTAACAACTAAGAAAGTTACAAAAGACACAAAGAAAACGACAAAAGCAGAAACAAAGAAGAGTACAAAAACAACGAAGAATACAAAAACTACAAAGAAAACTGCTACAAAGAAAACAACAACTAAGAAGAAAAACAGTAAAAAGAATACAATGAATGAAGCTGTAAAAGACGATGTATTAGTAGTGCCTCTTTATAAAGAAACTGAATCAAAGAAAAAGAAGAGCGCAGTACCAATGATTGTTATTATGGCAATTATGTTTATTCTTGTATTAGTTGGTATGTACAATTGGAGATATGCATTCAATATCGACATTTTTGAAAAATCATATGAATCTATGATGGGTGTTGAAGTAAACGGTTATGCATTGATTCAAAATGTACTTGGTTATGTAAATCCTATTGGATACTTCACTGTATCAGAACTTGCAACAATTTTAATTCTTGCTGCATTCTTAATCGGATGGATTTATAACTTAAAATTTAGAGAAATTTTAGATGCATTTATTGAAGGTATGAAAGAAATGCTTCCAACAGCATTCTATGCAGCACTTGCTAATATCATTATGGCTGTGATTGCTTCATCTTCTACAGGTGGAAATATCTTCTTTACAATGAGTGATTGGCTATTAAATATTACAAAAGGATTCAATGCTGTTACAACATCTGTAGTAGCTGCATTAGGAGGACTTTTCTATAACGATATGCCATACTTAGTAAATGCATTAGCTGATACAATGGTTTCAAAATATACAAATTCTGCACTTTATCCATTATTTGGGCTTATTTTCCAATCAATGCATGGACTTGTGATGATGATTGTTCCAACAAGTATGATTTTAATTGCTGGACTATCTTATTTAAAAGTTTCATACAAAGAATGGTTCAAAAACATTTGGAAAATACTTTTAGGATTATTAGTAATTTCAATTATTGCAATTACAGTTCTATTCTTAATTGTAAAATAAAAAAAAGCATCCTGCGGGATGTTTTTTTATATAATTCTTTTCGCATGAACAACTAATCGTTCTTCATTATGACAAGTAGATAATGTCAAAATAGAATCTGTTGGATTGATTGTAACAGGAAATTGATGAGAACTTCTATTTTGTAACATGGTTGCAAAACCATAGAAATCACTATCTGTTGCAAACTGAACTCTTAAATAATCAGAGGTAACTGGCGTTGTATAAACTGAAAAGATCTGATATTTATGAATTGTATTTTCGATATTTAATGTAATGATATGATTATCTGTATTTTGAAGCCATGTCTCATTTAATACATTCTTTAATGTTCCAAACATACTTTTTCCTGAGTCATGACCATATAGAATGATATTACGATTATTAGTGCTTTTTGA
Organism: uncultured Acholeplasmataceae bacterium; assembly: GCA_905203475.1. Classification (GTDB taxonomy): domain Bacteria; phylum Bacillota_I; class Bacilli_A; order RF39; family UBA660; genus UMGS2016. The sequence continues at coordinate 1,286 of CAJKWD010000032.1, read as the reverse complement.
ATTTCTATAATCCATAAAGATCCAACCATATTTATTATTCTTTTTATAAATATTGTGTGATAAGTAATATTCATTGTCAGTCGTTTGAACCAGTGGATAATAAATATTTGTGTTGGGAACACTAATAATACCAAATACATCAGAATTAATTTGTTTTAATTCTTCTAATGTTTGAGAAGTATCTGTTGTATTAGGTACATTTGGAGATTGTACACCCGCTGATATTTCGGTATTATATTGTTTCATAATCTCATGAATTTTATCTTCTGTTTTCTCATAATTTTTTTTATCGATAGTTGTTGTTGTAAACTGAATTACAAAGATTAATACAATGGATATAACCACAATGATACATGCTGTTTTTAAAATATTTAAATTAATTTGTTTTAATATATTTTTTTGTTTATATTGTTCATGATAGATAGTTTTGACATGGCTAAATTGTTCTTTTTTTAATATTTCTTTGATTTTTGGAATATCATCAATTAATTGTGTTTCATATTCCTTAGTTTGCCTTATTTGAATCGTTAAGTGTTGTAAATTTTTCTTCTTTAAATATTTTAAAATAGTTTGAAAAGAAGAAAAATTTGTATAATCAATTACGATATATTTTAACTTTGCATTAACATATAAAAATTCATCTATCTCAGTTTTATTTTGTGTTACCATATCTTTTGTTAGATATAATTTCTTTTTGTAAAATACATCAGAATAGGAAGATAATTGATTCATATCCATAAAAGGACTATGTTTTTTTAATTGAAAGCGAATATCAATTTTAATATTACGAATTAAATTGATACGATCTAATAAAAAGAAAGTCATATTATAACAATTTACATAGGTTATATTTTTATTGTTAATTAATTCTTCTACACATTCATAAGAAATTGTCTTATCTTCTAATAAATATACTTCTTGAATCGTTGGTATTTTTTGAAAAATGACAAGAAGTAGGGGTGCTAAATCATTATCAGCAATATATATTTTCGTAATATTTTTCTTTAAAGCAATCACCTGAAAAAAAGCAGATACTAAATCGCTATTTTTTTGAATATAAGGCACAGAAAAGTACATTTGATTGAGATCTATGATATTTGTTTTATTGATCCCTTTACGATCAATATCACCATGATAAAGTGAAAAATGAAAAGCATCGTCGATTATACACTTAATTTTTATCATATCAATCTCCACCTTTCTATTTTATTATATCCGATATCATTTTATCTTATAAATATATTATCATAAATTGTAAAGATATAGATTATCTTTTGTGTAAAAAT
>CAJKWD010000031.1 GCA_905203475.1 uncultured Acholeplasmataceae bacterium | reverse complement strand
TAAAGTAGACTTTCAAAAATACAGGAATTTACTTTGTAGATTTTTTTATTCTGCTTTGATGTATAACATAAAAAAATGATAGTAATTTTTCAAAAAAAGTGTTGACAAGATTATTTCAAAGTAGTAATTTTATAGATAATATAATTTTTTGGAGTGAAAGAGGTATTTTTATGGAAACAATAAGCAAACAATTATTAATTTTAAAAAATGGCATTATAAAATCATTCATTCTTTGCATGGTTTGTTTTTGCAACCTCTTAAATCACTCTGTCTTGAAAAAAGCATGGCAATAATTCTGTTTCGGATTTGTGTCGTGCTTTTTTTGTATCTTGGGAGGTGAAGATATGAAAGAAGTTACTTGGGATGATTTATCAAACATGTTACAAAAGTATGATAAAGAAGACATTTCTGAAATTAAAAAAGCTTATGAATTTGCAAAACTACTGCATGAGGGACAGTATCGGCAAAGTGGAGAAGCATATATTACACATCCATTAAATGTCGCATATATTTTAGCTGAGATGAATGCGGATAAAGATACGATATGTGCAGGATTGTTACATGATACAGTAGAAGATACTAAAATCATAAATGAAGACATTGCTACACTTTTTAATCCATCAGTTGCAAAATTGGTAGAAGGTGTTACCAAAATCAGTAAATTAAATTTTTCTTCCAAACAAGCGCAAAATATGGCGAATACGAGAAAGATAATTACTGGAATTACAGAGGATGTTCGTATCATTATTATTAAATTAGCTGATCGCTTGCATAATATGAGAACATTACAATTCAAGTCAGAATTTAAACAAAAAGAAAATGCAATGGAAACCATGGATATCTTTGTCCCACTTGCTTATTATATTGGAGCTTATCGTATGAAATCAGAGCTAGAAGATATATCACTTCAATATTTATATCCAGATAAATATAAAGCAATACAAGATATTCAATTAAAAATCAAAAGTGATAGTAAACAATGTTTAGAAGAAATGTTATATACCATTGATGGAATATTAACAGACAAAGATATTCCTCATCATATTAAGATGAGAACTAAGAATATATATGGAATATATAAGAAACTCGAATCAGGATATAAGCTCTCTGATATTCATGATTTACTTGCTTTAAAGGTAATGGTTGATGATATTGCAAATTGTTATCAAACACTTGGATTAGTACATTCAAAGTATCATCCATTGAATGATAAATTTAAAGATTATATATTTAATCCTAAAACAAATATGTATCGTTCTATTCATACAACTGTATTTGGTGAAAATGATAGATTAGTTCAAACACAAATTCGTACATTTGATATGGATCAAATTGCTTCATTTGGACTAAGTGCTTATTGGAATATCAATAAAGGGAATGCCAGAGAAGTTATGCAGGAAGATTTAAAAAATAAATATCAATTCTTTAAATCACTTGTAGAAATAAATCATGTGTTTGCAGATAATCAAGAATTTGTAAGACAAGTGAAATCAGAATTATTTGCTGATAAGATTTATGTGTATACAACAAAAGGAGATATTATTGAATTACCAAAAGGAGCTACTGCGATTGATTTCGCATATAAAATTCATTCTGATATAGGAAATACTATGGTAGGGGCAGTTGTGAATGATAAACCAGTAGATGTGGATTATGTACTACATAATAAAGATCGGGTGAGAATTATTACAGATATTTTATCTTATGGGCCTAGAGAAGAATGGATTGATAAAGTGAAGACAACGAAGGCAAAGAGAAAGATAAGAGAATTTAAAAGAAGGTAAAAAGATAAAGTAAAGGTGGTGATTAGATGTTCAATTTTAAGAAATATGTCAAAGAAGAAATTTCAAAATTAGGAATTGAGTTAGCTCAAGTAGATATTGTGCGACCTCCAAAAGAAGAAATGGGAGATTATGCATTACCTTGTTTTAACTTAAGTATAGCTGATTTAAAAAATCCTCATGATAAAGCTGAATATTTGAAAGGAAAGCTTAGTTTGGATCATGATATTATTTCAGAAATGCAAGTAATCGGACCATATTTGAATTTTAAAGTGAATAAAAAATTTTTAGCACAAGAAACATTAGATGAAATTCAAGAGAAAACAAATCAATATGGTTCTAGTAATGTTGGTGTTGGAAAAGATTTATTAATTGAACATACTTCTATTAATCCGAATGCTTCTCCCCATATTGGTAGGACAAGAAATAGTATTATTGGTGATTTCCTTGTTCGCTTATATCAATTTGAAGGATATCATGTAGAGGCCAATTACTTTATTAATGATATAGGAAAACAAATTTCTATGTTGTTAGTAGGTGTTGAAAAACTAGGAAATATAAATACGATTCATTTTCATGATATGTTAAAGTTATATATAGATATTAATGAAATGAGTAAGCAAGATAAAAGTGTCGAAGAAAAAATATTTTACTATCTACATGAACTTGAAAATGGAAATCAGGAAGTCAGAGAAAAATTTAGAAAGATAACGGATATCTGTATAAAAGGACAACAAGAAATATTCCAAAAGATGGATATTAAATGGAATTGTTTTACACATGAATCTGATTTTGTTTTTGGAAATCAAACCAATCAAATTTTAGAACAATTAAAACAGTTAGGAAAATTGCATGAAGATGAAAATGGAAGATTATATGTTGATTTAACGGGATATGATATTCCTACAAAGTCTCCAGTTTTAGTTTTAACAAGGGAAGATAAAACATCACTATATCCACTTAGAGATATCGCATATACAATTTCTAAAATAGAAAAAAATAGAGAGAATAACTTCATTGTTTTGGGTGAGGATCAAGAAGTATATATGAAGCAAATCCAAGCAGTATTGGATATTTTGGGATATCCTGCTCCACAATTAATATCTTATGATTTTGTTTTGTTAAATGGCGATAAAATGGCTACTAGAGAAGGGAAAGTCGTTTTATTAGAAGACTTTATTGAAAAAGCAAAAACAAAATTATCAAATACTTTTCAAGAAAAAGGTTCTATTTTATCTGATAAGCAATTAACCGATTTAGCAGCATCATGTATAAAATATAATATGTTAAATGTAAATAGAAAGAAAACAGTAAATTTTAATTTAGAGGCTGCAACTGACTTTCAAGGAAATTCAGCGATTTATCTTTTATATAGTTATGTAAGAATTAATTCTATATTAAAGAAAGCAAATTGTCAGTATCATGATATTCAAAACTATCAATTAGATACTGAAATAGAGCATTCTTTAATTAACAGTTTATATGATTTTCCAGAAGTGATTGATACTGCATTTCATACAAAGGAATCAGTGATTATTACAACTTATTTATATAATTTAGCACAGAAATTTTCTAAGTATTATGAAAATGTACCAATTTTAACAGAAACAGATGAAAATACTAAGATATCAAGACTTGCTTTACTAAATGCTATACAAATTGTTTTGGCAAATGGTATGAAAGTTTTAGGAATGAAATTAATTGATAAAATTTAGTTGTTAACATGGAATAATGGTGATAAAGATTTTAGGTAGATGAAGTTATTTTGAATAACTAAGAATATTTTAATTTGCTGTTAAAAATTACTACAATATGTTTCAAATGAAGGAGGTATGTCATGAGCTTAAAACAGGTTCAAAAAGAAGTTTGGCAAAACAAATTAAATAAAGGGTTTAATACTACAAATGTAGAGAAAGAATTTTGCTTATTATATGGAGAAGTAACGGAAGCGTTTGACGCTTACAGAAAGAAGAAAGAGGATTGTTATGAAAAAAAATATTATTTTGACAGGAGATAGACCAACAGGTAGATTGCACTTAGGACATTATCTTGGTTCATTAAAACGAAGAGTAGAATTACAAAACTCTGGTAAATATTCTGAAATTTATATTGAAATTGCCGATTCACAAGCATTTTCAGATAATGCACATAATCCAGAAAAAATTAGACAAAATGTAATAGAAGTTGCATTAGATTATTTAGCTTGTGGAATTGATCCTACTAAAAGTATAATATTTGTGCAATCACAAATACCGGAATTATGTGAATTGACATTTTATTATTTAAATTTAGTCACGTTATCGAGATTACAGCGTAATCCAACTGTTAAGGAAGAAATAAAATTAAGAAATTTTGAAACAAGTATTCCTGCTGGATTTCTGATTTATCCAGTAAGTCAAGCAGCAGATATTACTGCTTTTGATGCTAACATCATTCCAGTAGGTGATGATCAATTACCTATGATTGAACAGACAAGAGAAATAGTTAGAAGTTTTAATCATTTATATGGAAACACATTAGTTGAGCCACAAGCATTATTACCTGATAATGATACTTGTAGTAGATTACCGGGATTAGATGGTAAAGCAAAAATGAGTAAATCTTTAGATAATTGTATTTATCTTTCTGATGAACCAGAAGTAATTCAAAAGAAAGTTATGGGGATGTTTACTGATCCAGGACATTTAAAAATAGAAGACCCGGGAAAAGTTGAAGGTAATCCAGTATTTATATACCTAGATGCTTTATGTACTGATGAACATTTTAAAAAGTATTTGCCAGAATATCGTAATTTGGATGAATTAAAAGCTCATTATCAACATGGTGGTTTAGGAGATGTTAAAATTAAGAAATTTCTTAATTCTATTATTCAAGAAGAATTGGAACCTATTCGTGCAAGAAGAAAGCAATATGAAAAATGTATTCCAGAAGTGTATAAGATACTACAACAGGGAAGTGAAAAAGCCAGAGCAGTTGCTGCGAAAAAGATGGGAGAAGTAAAAAAAGTCATGGGAATTAACTATTTTGAAGATTTAGAGTTAATCAATCAACATATTCATAAATATCAATCTTCTGATGGACTAGAGAGTTAATTTGTGTTTAAAAAACGTTACAATGGTTGCAATAAGAGAAGAGGTGTTAATATGATTAAGCCAGAAAAGTTACAAAGAGGAGATACTGTAGCAATTGTTAGTCTATCTAGCGGTACCGCGGGAGATGAATTATTTCGTCATCGTTATGAACTAGGTAAGAAAAGATTAGAAGAACAATTTGGATTACATGTAGTCACAATGCCTAATGCTTTAAAAGGAAGTGAATACGTGTATCAACATCCTGAAATGAGAGCTAAAGATTTTATGGATGCTATTCAGAATCCAAATATTAAAGCAATTATATGTAATATCGGAGGAGTAGATACAATCCGCTTATTACCATATATCAACTTTGATATTATAAAACAAAATCCAAAAATATTTATGGGATATTCTGATACAACCGTGAATCATTTCATGATGTATCATGCTGGAGTAGAATCATTTTATGGACCATGTGTGATGTGTGAATTTGCAGAAAATAAACAGATGCATGATTATACCATAAAATATATACAGGAAGTGTTATTTGAAAATAAAGAAAATATTACAATTGAATCTAGTAAAGAATGGACAAGCGAATTTTTAGATTGGTGTAATGCTGACTATGATTCTATTGCTAGAACAATGAATGAAGAAACACATGGCTTTGAAGTATTACAAGGAACTGGTATGGAAGAAGGGAATTTACTGGGTGGATGTTTTGATGTTTTTCCAATGATAATAGGAACAAGTATATGGCCATCTAAAGAAGAATGGAAAGATAAAATATTATTTTTAGAAACAAGTGAAGATGAAGTGGCACCAGACTTTATTGAATATTACTTACGAAATCTAATTGCCCAAGGAATTATTGATGAAATTTCTGGTATTATGATTGGAAAGCCACAAAATGAAACTTATTATGAAGAATATAAAGAAGTATATAAGAAATTAATTTCTGAGGAAGCACATCGTCCAGATTTACCAATCTTATACAATGTAAATTTTGGACATACTGCACCAATGTGTATTTTGCCATTCGGATTAAAAGTAAAAATAGATTTAGATGAAAAGCAGATTATATTTATGGAAAGACCAATGAAGGAGAAAGTATATGAAAGAACTCATTTATAATCAAGATCATTTAAAAGAAGAAGATATTACAGAAACAGTAGTACGTACAAAAGCTTTAATTATAAATGGACAAGATATTCTTCTTGGAAACGAGAATCAAATTTATCAATTTCCTGGTGGACATCTAGAACAAGGAGAATCATTTGAAGATTGTTTAAAAAGAGAAGTTTTGGAAGAAACAGGAATAGAACTCAATCATCATGAAATAAAACATCCTTTTTTGAAAATCGCATATATGAATAAAGATTGGCCAGAACAAGGAAAAAATAGAAAAGCAGAAATTTATTATTATTTGATTGAAACAAATAAAGAACCAGATTTATCAAAAGTACATTATACTGAACATGAAAAGCAGGGTAATTTTAAATTAGAAAAGATTCCATTAAATTCTGCTATTGAGATATTGGAAAAGAATATTCCGAATAATGATATGAATCAAGTGATTACTCTTGATATGATTACAGCGATTAGAACTTATTTAGATAAGTGATAATAATTAATAAATTTTAATTATGTTAAACAACAAACCAGATTCTAACAAATTAGAGTCTGTTTTTCCTTAACATCAAAAAATACTCTGCATATACTATAGAATGTTGTTTCAAAAACGAAAGTATAGTAAAATGAAATTGTGAGGAAGTGAATTATGAGAATAGATATTCAAAGTGATTCTAGAAAAGTATTACCTGGAGATACTTTTATTGCAATCAAAGGAATTGATCGTGATGGACACGATTATATAGAAAAAGCCATTGAAAATGGAGCTACAAAGATTATTGCTGAACATGGAAATTATTCTGTCGAAACAGTGATTGTAGAAGATACAGAAAAATATTTAATTCAGTATTTACATGAACATTATGATTCATATATTCGTAAATTAAAATTAATTGGAATTACTGGTACAAATGGTAAAACGACGAGTGCTTTTTTACTTCATACGGCATTAAATCAATTGGGTAGAAAAACAGGATATATTGGTACGGTTGGATTTTATGTCAAAGATAAGATTCGCAGTTTAGCGAATACGACTCCAAATTTATATACTTTATATTCTATTTTCTTAGAATGTTTAGAAATGGGCGTAGAGCAAGTTGTATTAGAAGTGAGTAGTCAAGCAATCTGTGGACATCGTGTCGAAGGATTGTTGTTTGATTATGCGGTATTTACCAATTTAACAGAAGATCATTTAGATTTTCATAAAACGATGGAGAATTATGCTTTGGCGAAACAACAGTTATTTCGTCAATTAAAACCAGGTGGAAAAGCGATTGTAAATGTAGATGATGATTATAAAGATTATTTCTTATTAGAAGGTAACCATAATATTACATTTGGTAAACAAGAAAGTGATTATCAAATTGGTGATATTAAGTTGAATACGATGGGAAGTATTTTTACAGTTACGCATCAAGATGAAACAACATTGTTAAAAACTCCACTAATTGGAGAATATAATATTTATAATTTAATGATTACTGTTATTGTATTATCTGATATGGGAATTTCTATGGATATAATTAAAAATCTCTGTGCTCATTTAAATGCACCTGTTGGAAGAATGGAAACAATGAATTATTTAGATAATCGTATTATTGTTGATTATGCTCATACACCAGATGCGATGGAAAAGTTAATTCATACAGTGAAATCTGTTTGTGATGGTAATATCTATGCCGTATTTGGATGTACAGGAAGTAGAGAGCGTGAGAAAAGACCAGTGATGATGAAAATCGCAACCACTCTTTGCAAATATGTGATTGTAACTATTGATGATTTACATGAAGAAGATGCAAATGATATTGTTGCTGATATGTTAAAAGATAACCACAATGAAAATTATGAAGTAGAATTAGATCGTAGGAAAGCCATTGAAAAAGGAATTCAAAAATTAAACCATCATGATATTTTATTGATTATGGGAAAAGGTCATGAAGATGTGATTATTGTAAAAGACAAAAAAATTCCTTTTAATGATGTAGAAGTTGTAAAAGAGATATTAGAAGAGAAAAAGGCTCTATCTTAAGTCTTTTTTTCTTGAAGATTAGGTGAGACTATGAGTATAGAAAAAGAAGAATTCCAAGAGAAGTTATTATCGTGGTACAAGTCAGGTCATCGTATTTTACCATGGCGTGATGATCCTACTGCTTATCATGTATGGATTAGTGAAATTATGCTACAACAGACCAGAGTAGAAGCTGTAAAACCATATTATAAGAGATTTATGGAAGTTCTACCAACTGTGTATGATTTAAAGGATATTCCCGATGAGAAATTATTAAAATTATGGGAAGGGTTAGGATATTATTCTAGAGCACGTAATTTAAAAAAAGCAGCTTGCAAGATTGTCGAAGCGTATGATGGTAAAATACCGGATACTTACGAAGAATTAATTTCTTTACCAGGAATTGGTGATTATACTGCTGGTGCTATTTTGTCTATCGCTTATCAAAAACCATATCCTGCTTTAGATGGTAATGTATTTCGTGTTCTAACAAGAGTATTTGCGAATCCAGTTGATATTTTAAGTACCAAAGGAAAAAGAGAAATACGTGAATTACTATTATCTATTTTACCAACAAGTGATAATTCTTCTTTTACACAAGCGTTAATGGAATTAGGGGCTATGGTATGTATTCCAAGTGGAGAACCACATTGTCATGAATGTCCTTTGAAACACATATGTATTGCGCATCAAAATCATCAAGAATTACAATATCCAGTAAAGAGTACAAAGAAGAAAAGAAAGATAGAAAACCGTTATGTGTTTTTAATTACTTGTCATAATCGTGTTCTTTTAAATAAAAGAAAAGAAACAGGTTTACTGGCTAATTTCTATGAATTTCCCAATGTATTAGTAGAAGATAAAACAGAAGTATTAGATAACATTTTAAAACCATTTTCACTGCATCCAGTCAAAACAAAAAAACTGACTTCACATAAACATATTTTTACACATATTGAATGGCATATGACTGGATATCACATTGAGGTAGAAAAAGAAACGGATGGAATATGGGCAACATTGGAAGAATTAGAACACATTTATCCAATTCCTAATGCTTTTATAAAATATAAACGAGAATTAGAAAATATATTAGACAAAGACACCAAATAAATTTCAATACATAAAATACACCGGGGGTGTATTTTTTTGAATATAAAAAGTGATTCAAGAAAAATTGAACCAGGTGATACATTTATCGCATTAGATGGAGTAAAACATAATGGTAGTGAATATATTATGGATGCGATTCAAAGAGGAGCAGCTAGAATTATTTGTAAAGAGGGAGATTATGATGTTGAAACAGTACTTGTTCCTGATACCCATGAATATTTAATTGATTATTTAGATGCGACTTATCACGATACATTAAAGGATATGACTTTGATTGGAATGACAGGAACAAATGGCAAAACGACAACTTGTTTTTTAATCTATCAAGCACTGAATTTATTATCTGTTCCTTGTGCTTATATTGGAACCATTGGTTTTTATGTCAATGGAAAAGTAAAAGAACTTTCTAATACAACACCCGATGTATTAGATTTATATGAAATGATATTAGAAGCAAAAAGAGAAGGGTGTACACATGTTGTCATGGAAGTAAGTAGTCATGCTTTAAGTTATAAAAGAGTCGGTAAATTAAAATTTCAATATGCCTTATTTAGCAATTTAACAGAAGATCATTTAGATTACCATAAGACAATGGAAAATTATGCTAAGGAAAAGCAAAAGTTATTTTCTAAAGTGACTGAAGATCATACTTGTATTATTAATTGTGATGATGAATATTGTTCTTATTTTTTATTACCAGATCATCACAATGTTACTTATGGAACAAAAAAGAGTGATTATCAAATTACAGATATGAAATTATTCCCATCTCATACAGTATTTTTTGTAAATCATGTAAAATATGATATGAAATTATTAGGAAAGCACAATATTTATAATATGACATGTGTGATTGCCTTATTAAAGGAAATGGGGTATACGAATGATGAAGTCATAGCGACAATTGCCAAACTGAATCCACCGAAAGGGAGAATGGAAGTGATTTCCTTTGAACGTGGTAAAGTTGTGATTGATTATGCGCATACACCAGACGCGGTAGAGAAAGTACTTTTAGCAGCCAAAGAAATTCCTCATCAACATGTATATACAATTGTTGGTTGTGGAGGAGACCGTGATCCAATCAAACGCCCGATTATGGGACGTATTGCCACTGAATTATCAGATGAAGTTATTTTTACGAGTGATAATCCTAGAACAGAAGATCCTGATCAAATTTTAAAAGATATTACAAATCATTTACAAACAAAAAATTTTGAAGTGATAGAAAATCGTAAAGAAGCAATTAATAAGGGTATACAAAAGATGAAAAAAGATGATATACTATTAGTGCTCGGAAAAGGGCATGAAAATTATCAAATGATTGGTAACACAAAATACGATTTTGATGATAAAATAGTAGCAGAAACAATTATACAAGAAATGTACAAGGAGTGAGAATATGTTAATATTAACCAAATCCATATTAGCAATGATGATTGGATTTATTCTATCAGCGATTACTGGCCTGATATTAATCCCATTATTAAAAAAATTAAAAGTAAGACAAAATGTTAGTATTTTTTTAAAAAAGAAACATCAGGAAAAAGAAGGAACCCCAACGATGGGGGGATTAATCTTCATAATTCCAACGATGTTGACAATGTTATTTTTACTGGTAACAGGGAAAGTTGCCTTTAGTGAAAATTTATTTATTGTCATGTTTGTCTTTGTCGCTTATGCATTGTTAGGTTTCTTAGATGATTATTTAAGTATTAGACGAGGACATAATGAAGGATTAACAGAGTTACAAAAATTATGTGGACAGTTATTTATTGCATTAATCTTTTTCTATATATATATGAAGAGTGGTTCTCATCCCGTATTAGATATTCATACATTGGGAATTCGTATTGATATGGGTTGGTTCTATGGAATTTTCTTACTCTTTGTATTAGTAGCAAGTAGTAATGCAGTCAATTTAACAGATGGCTTAGATGGTCTTGCAGGAGGATTATCATTGATGGCTTTCTTAGCGTTTGCTCTTATTTCTTGGAATTCTAAATGGGCAGCAGGAAGTAGTGATATTGCTGTATTCTGTTTTGTATTAGTAGGAGCACTATTTGGTTTCTTACTATATAATACCCATCCTGCAAAAGTATTTATGGGAGATACAGGCTCTCTAGCACTTGGTGGAACACTTGCCAGTATTGCAATCGTTACAGACCATGAACTTACTTTAGTCATTGTTGCCGGTGTCTTTGTGATTGAAACATTAGCTTGTATTATTCAAATGGTTTCTATCGCATTATTCCATCGAAAAGTATTTTTAATGGCACCACTTCATCATCATTTTGAAAAATTAGGATGGGATGAAAGAGATGTTGTTAAATTATTCTGGACCATTGGATTAATTCTTTCTATGGCAGCAATTGGATTTGGTGTTTGGTTATAAGATAACTTCGGTTATCTTTTTCTTTACTTTAAAATAGTGTATAATAAAATTGGTGATGATATGAGTAGTAAGTTGTTAAAAGCGTATGAAGGAAAATTAATTTTTTTATACGGTGACCCTAATAAATCAATTGAAGAGATATTAGAAATATTATTTCAAAGTTCTTCCGATAATTGGAGTAAAGACTATGTGAAATTAGTACATGCTTTAAAAGAAGTGAAACATTGGTATCAAAGAATGGAAAAGTTGAACTTTTTAACATTGTCTACCTTTTTAAAATTTTATCAATTATTTCAAAAAGATATGTATGAGAAAAACGATAAACATGTATTAGAACATTTAAAATTAAATCCAAATAAAAAATTAAAAGATATGAGTGAAGCAGAGAAAGAACGTATTTACTTTGTTCTGTTATATCAATTAAATTTAAACATTTATGTCTTTGCTGAACCATTTTTACACCAGAGTGATTCAGAAGCGCATCGCATGTTACAATTAATTTATGAAAGAATAAAAAAACACCAAATTGTCTTCCTTACTTCTAATTACCAAATTGGACGTATGGAACAAATGGTAACAGATGTGTTAATTGTCAGTGATAAAAAAATAAAGTTTGATTCTGTTTCTAAAATATGTCACTATAATTATTCTTTGGTCCATTTGAAAGGAAAAAATTACAAGAAGTTAAAATTAAGTATTAAGAATATTATTTTAAAAGAACAAACCGATGATGAGATTGTTTTCTTATACTGTGGGAAATTTCACGAATTATTTCAAGTATTACAAACTGTAGAATTAGAGGATGTATCAATTCGTAAACAGACATTAGAAGAAGTATTACGAGCAAAAAATATATGACAAATAATTGTAAGAAAAAAGAAAAAAGTACACATATTTGTGTATTTTTCTTTTCTTTTGCGGAAAAGTCTGGTATACTTATGTTAAATGTAAGAGAATAGTGAGGGATTTCTTATGAATAATGATGAATTAAAAAATATGGAAACAAATAATACAGTGAATGGAAATGTAGGATCTGCGCCTGCTTATGATGATATCGAAGTATTAGATATGGGAGATGCAAAAGCTCCTGAAACATCTGAAGTAGCTGATGTAAAACCTATGAATTCAATTCCACCAATCGAGGATGTGTTAGGAGAGAATGTACAAGCTCCTGAACCTAAAAAGGATGAACCAGTTACTCCAACAACTGCGAATCCATTACCATCTATTGAAGATGTATTAGGAACTAATGATGTAAAACCAGAAGTGCAAGCAACACCTACAGAACCACAAAAAGTAGAAGAAAATAAAATTCCATCTTTAGATGAAATGTTTGGTACAAATGTTTCTGCACCTGCTCCAGAGAAGAAAGAAGAAGCACCTGTTTCAGTAGAAACACCAGCTCCTGCTCCTGAAGCAACGACAGTACCACCAGTATCTGATATATTTGGTATTTCTGAACCAAAAGTAGAAACACCTGCTGCACCAGTAACAGAGCCAACTACTCCAGTAGTAGAACCAGCTGCTCCTGTTGCAGAACCAACTGCAATGAATGCGAAAGAAGAAGAAGTTGTATCAAAATTAGAGAATACAGATATGACTCCAACAAAAGAAGAGAAAAAAGAAGAGTTAGAGAATACAATTCTATTAAATAAACAATTAAATGATGCGAAAATGGCTATCAAAGCAGAAGAGGCAAAGAAAGATCCAGAAAAGAAAAATAAAAATGGATTAATGCTTGTTATCGCATTATTTACCGTATTAATTGTCGCTGTTGTTGTAATTCCATTTATTTTTAATTATTTAAACAATTAAAAACGAGTTAGACCTCGTTTTCCTAAATTGAAATTTCAACCGCACCACTTGGTGCGGCTTTTTGATACAAT
>CAJKWD010000030.1 GCA_905203475.1 uncultured Acholeplasmataceae bacterium | reverse complement strand
ATATTTTATCCTTAATGAAAAGAAGTTTTCATTTTCTTGACCATATATAACCATTTCAACTTCTTATCATACACTTCTGCTTACTTATATAAAAAACACTTAGCATAAGCTAAGTGAATACCATTTATGGATACTTAATAAGTATCCCCCTTTTATAAATTATTGTTGTAAAAACTCTATTAATATTTCATTCGATATATATATTTTATCTTCAGGAATGAACAAAAAGCCATCTTTCTCTTCTAGCAATTTTTTTCTCTTTAATTGTTCAATTGGAAATACCTGCTCAATTTCTTCATGAAATTTTTCTTTAAATAACGATTTAGAAATTCCAGACATTTTTCTTAAACCTAAAATACATTCATTTTCCATATCTTCTCTT
Source organism: uncultured Acholeplasmataceae bacterium (assembly GCA_905203475.1). Lineage (GTDB taxonomy): Bacteria > Bacillota_I > Bacilli_A > RF39 > UBA660 > UMGS2016. The sequence goes on along the minus strand of CAJKWD010000030.1, from coordinate 13,452 downwards.
TTTGAAACCGTATGACTTTCTAATATGGTGTTACCACTTTCATACTTAGGTAAACTTCTTGTGTTCTCATAACGTATTCGTTGAACATATCCACTCGCTCCGACTCCAAAACCATAATAAGATTCATTATTCCAATATACAAGATTATGTTTAGATTCATAATTTGGTTTAGCAAAATTACTTACTTCATAATGTTTATAACCTAATTTAGAAAGTTGTTCTTTGATTGTTTGATACATCCATACTTCTATATCTTCATCTAGAGGAGTTACATTTTCATTTCCTAAAACAGTATGTTCTTCTAAAATAAGAGAATAAGTAGAAATATGAGGAACATCTAATGATAAGAAAAACTGTAAATCATTTAAAAACATTTCTTTTGTTTGCCATGGAAAGGCATACATAAAATCAACATTGATATTAGAAAACCCTACTTCTTTCACAAGTTGAATGGTATTTAAGACAGTTTCTTTCGTATGATGACGATTTAGTTTCTGAATACTGAATTCATCTACTGTTTGAATACCAATACTAATACGATTAATACCTGCTTTTAAAAATAATTCTAACTTTTCTTTAGTAATCGATTCTATATTACATTCAATCGTATATTCGATATTTTTATCTTTTTTTAGATGATCCAAAATTTGAAATAATTGTTTTAATTCTTCTAATGACAAGGAACTTGGTGTACCACCACCAATATAAATCGTTTTTAATGTTTCTCCTTGATACTGATTACATATTTCTTTTTCTAAAGCATCTAAATATTTTTCAATATTGCCACTTTGTTTATAAATTTTACAAAAATCACAATAAGAACAAATATCATCACAAAATGGAATATGAATATAACAACTAGTCGTCATGTTCACTCAATAACTTCTTTACTTCTTCTTTAGAAACACCACTCTTTTGATAATACATTAATACTTCTTTCATCATATCTTCTGGTGTTAATGTCTCTAGTGGTTTAGAAAAAGTAAATGCTCCCTGATCTTCTACTTTACTTAATAATCTTTGAAAGCGTCCATGATAAAATTTAGCAAATTCTTTTGCACTTTCTTCATCTTCTAATGAAAATAATTCTTTTAAGGTCATGTGAAACCATTTTTGATTCATACTACTCACCATCTTTATTATACTATATTTTTTCTTATCTTGTTAGATTTTTTATTTTTTGAAATTTTTTCTTAGATGTTTTTCCGTTTTTAAAGTATTGTCTCAAAAAGTTCAATTTATCTAAGTTATTATCAAAAATTAAATCACTAAATTCTAATGCTTGTTCTAGATCAATTTTTTCATATTCTTCCATATTCTGAATTTCTAATGGAAAAGCTTTTCTTGTCTTATTTAGTTTTACAGAAATTGGTTTTAATTTATGATTTTTCATAATTCTAGCATCTAGTATTTCATGATTTACATACTCATTTTTAACATACAGCATCATTTTTGTAAAAACATTAATATTATTTTGCCAAATAATTGGATTTAATGTTCCATTTGGAAAACGAAATTCGATAGTATTATCTTGTTCAAAAGCTTGATAATTTCGTCTAAATACTTTTAAATTTACACTTTGTTCAGTTCTAGGAGAGACACGTAATGCGAACCCAGGTATCTTTTCTTCTTTACCACAAGCAATTACACTCTCCCAATATTCTCTCATTGGTTGAGCATACCACAGTCTTGTTTTCGCACCATAATATTCACCATATCCAAAACGATATAATATATTTTCATAAGCAGTTAATAATTTTACAAAGTCAAAACATTGATCATATTGTTGAAATAAATGTGAGCCGACATGAACATGTCCACCAGAGAGTGCTGTTTCTCCTCCATATTGTGAAATCATTTCACATACTTGTTTTAATTTTTTCCAAGTTCTTTTTTTATCAGTTAATATATTAGAAGTAATTTCTAATCCATAATTGGTAACTTCTTCTTTTAATTCCCACTTTTTATCACATTGTTCTAATTCTTCTTTAATCTTTTCATAAATAGTAGGATCTTCTTGATATAAACATCCGAATTCAATTTCTACCCCAAATGTTACTTCTTGTGGTAGTGATAATTGTGGTCTTAATTCCAATTGATAGTGTTTTAATAAACTCAATAAATGTTTTAGTTCTTTTTCCGATAATTCTGATAAACGTGTGTTTTGATCAGGATTGATATATTGAAATAATCCTTCTTTCATATAATTTCCCCCTTTTTGTTGGGTACTATCATATCACAAAAATGAAAAAAAACAAAATAAATAGTTTTCTATTTATTTTGTATCGCATCAATTGGTTGAATTTTTAGGATTTTAGAAAGAGATAAAATAGTAATGCAAAGCGCTAAAATAACAGCAAATAAGAACATAAATAAATAAGTATATGAGTTTATATAAAAGATTTCAAATTGGAAAAGTGTATGACTTACGCTTTGATTTAAAAGATAGACTACAATATACCAGATAAGCATTGCTAATATATAAGAAACAAAAGATACAAGAAATGATTCTAAAGTGAATATTTTAATGATATCCCATTTTTTGGTTCCCATTGCTCTTAAAATACCAATTTTCTTTTTGCTATATCGTATAGTTGTGGTGATAAAATGAGTAAATAATAATAGTGTAAACAGTAAGACGATGAATCCTACTATCACAGTAATTTTGGCTAAGGTACGATAGATTGTGGTGGTATTATTAATTTGTAATTGATGTGGAACACAATATACATATCCATCATATGTTTCATGTTCTGAAAAAGAATCAGATGAACGATAGGTTTGGAAAATATGTTCCATATTTTGATAATTATTTTCATAGACAACATAGGAATAAATTGCTTTTGTATTATTAGGAATATCTTGTAATAATGTTTTAGCAATATAATTTTTCTCTCCTAAATAAATTCCTCTTACATACACTGATATTTCTTTTTCTAAGCCAGAATTAATAACCAATGATTGATCTAAAATAGGAATCAATTCTTTCTTTTCTTCTAAAAACTTTTGTTGTAGATCTTGATATGTTAAATCAGAATGTTCTTTGATATATGTTTCAAACAAATGATTTAAATTAGGGTATATTTTTAAGATAGTATCAAATGATAACACAATATCGTTCTTTGATAACTCTGAAACTTCCTCCGTTGTTTCTTTTCCAAAGATTTTAATTTTATCCTCTAAATACTGAAAATCAGATATATATTGATTGTTTATATGAATATAAAGTTGCTTTAATTTTCCTTTATCTGATAAATTTAATTTAGCACTCTCTACAAATCCATTCGTATAAACTGTAGTTGCTTGATCCGCTATTTCTAAAAGCATATTTCTTTCTTCATCATTTTGATAAGTACCAGTTTCTTTTAAGTTTTTGAATGTCTTCTGATCATCGTCTAATATTCCAACGATAACAACTTCATTATCACCTAGTAAAAATGGATGTTGATCTGTTACAATTTGTTGATAATTTTTTGGTTGGTATTTCTTTCCATCTTTATCTTTGATTCCTACTTCAATCAGACAGTCTGCCATAAATTTATGAATGACAATCTCATTCTTGTTCCGAGCTCTTCTGCCAATCATTTGTTTCCAGAGACGAGAATCTTTTACCTCTACAAAGTTTAAATAACGGGGTAAATTTTCATAATAATCTCCTTTACCTTGTTCTTTTAAAAAAGGTATTTTTAAAACTTCATTTTCATCTTTTAATGTGTATTTTGGACTCAAATTATGTCCTATTTCTTTTTTTAGTATCTTATAATCTTTATCTGTTAATCCATAGGAGGATATCATTCCATCATAATCTACGTTTTGTTTTCTTACTTCATAAACATGTTTCTGATTTTCTTTCATTGTATGAATCGTAAAATCACTCTGTTTAAATAAGCCACTATTCATTAAAAAGGCGGTAAATACAAAGGAACAAATGAGTAATAAGAAGGTCATCAATAATTGTCCTGGTTTTATAAATAAGTTATGTAGTACGAATTTCAAACGATAGAAAAATGGAAGATGAGATTTTCTAATTTTAGGAAACATTTGGAAATGAGGATCAGTTTTCTTTAACTCAATATCTTGAATGATTTTACCATCGGCAATTTCAATGACGCGATCACCATACTTACGGGCTGCTTCTAAATCATGAGATACAACGACTACTAATTTTGTTTCACTAATTGCTTTTAAAATATCAAATAGTTGAGCACTTGATCTTATATCTAAATTTCCTGTTGGTTCATCTGCTAAAATGACCATAGGGTTTTTAACAAGCGCTCTGGCAACAGCTACTTTTTGTTTTTGTCCTCCGGACAATTCATTTGGTTTACGATTTTCAAGTCCATCTAATCCTAAGTTTTCTAACAATTGTAAGACTTTTTCTTTTATGGGGTGTTTTTTTTGTAATCTTAGAGAAAGACATATATTATCATATACACTATATTCATCAAAGATGTGAAATTCTTGAAAAATAAAGCCTATATATTGATTACGATATGCTTCTTCTATTCTCTTCGTTAATTTTTTTCCATCAATATAAATAGATCCTTCTGTAGGATGATCTAAACTCCCTAGTAAATTTAATAGCGTTGATTTTCCACTTCCACTCTTTCCAACAATGAATACTAAACCTTTACTAGGTAACATTAAGTTGATATTTTTTAAAGCTTGTACTTTTACTCCTTTTTTATTACGATATAACTTTGATACCCCTCTTAGCTCTATCATACAGCTCCACTCCTCTATTATCATCAGTATAGCATATTCACCATGAAAAAAACAGGACAAAATCCTGCTTTAATCATTTAGTACGTGATAGCAACGATTACAGATATCTCCATGCATTTCACTTTCTTCATAGTAATTCCAACATCTTTCACATTTTACACCATCAAATTTTTCAATCTTAACACCACATACATTGTATTTTGGTAATTCTTCATCTACAAGTTCTACCAAAGATACGATAAATAATTGTTTCAAATATGGCTTTAATGTTTCTAATGCCTCTTTTGTTTTACCTGTTGCATGAATCATAACTTTTGCTTCTAATCCTTTACCGATGACTTTCTCATCTCTTGCTTCTTCTAATGCTTTAAAGACATCATCTTTGACAGCAAAGAATTTTTCAAATAGACTAGAAATTTCTTTTTCATCTTCATATTCTACTTCTTTTGGATTGTTCTCTAAATGAACACTCTCTTCTTTTTTACCTGGTAAGAATTGATATACTTCTTCACTTGTATAAGGTAAGATTGGAGCAAGTAAACGAACCATCGCATAAGTAATCTCATATAGTACTGTCTGTACACTACGACGCTTTAAATCATCCTCTTTTTCAATATATAAGATATCTTTTGTAAAATCTAAATAGAAATTAGATAATGTAAATGTTACAAAATGATTCACTCTCTTATATACTTCTGAATAATTATAATGTTCAAATGAATTTCTAACATCTTTGATAAAATCATTTAAAGCATGCATCATATACTTATCATAAATCATCATATCTTGATAATCTACTCTATCTTTTTCTGGATTAAATCCATTTAAATTACCTAACATAAAACGATATGTATTACGAATCTTACGATAGCTTTCTTTTACTTGTTTTATTAAGTTATCGCCAATACGTACATCTTCTGTATAATCAACACTAGCTACCCAAAGTCTTAATACATCAGATCCATGTAACTGTACCATCTTTAATGGATCTACGGTATTACCAAGACTCTTACTCATCTTATTTCCTTTTTCGTCTAGTGTAAATCCATGAGAAATCACTGCTTTATATGGCGCTTTACCATGTACAGCAACCCCACAGATTAAAGATGAATTAAACCAACCACGATATTGGTCACAACCCTCTAAATAAACATCTGCTGGATATCCTAAACCTCTTGCTTCCATAACACTTGTATGAGTAGAACCAGAATCAAACCATACATCCATAATATCTTCTTCTTTACGGAAATTACCATTTGGACTATGTGGATTTGTATATCCCTCTGGTAGTAAATCTTTGGCATCTCTTTCAAACCATACATTACTTCCATACTCACGGAATAAATCGGCAACATGCATCATAACATCGTAATCCATAATCTCTGTTCCATCTTCATTATAGAAAATTGGAATTGGTACACCCCATACTCTTTGTCTTGAAATACACCAATCACTACGATCTTTAATCATATTATGTAAACGAATTTTACCCCATTCTGGAATCCATGTAATTTCATCATTAATTTCGTGCAATAATTGTTCACGAATTGGTTCAATACTACAGAACCATTGATCAGTTGCTCTAAAAATAACTGGTTTTTTCGTTCTCCAATCATGTGGATAAGAGTGCGTAATCATTTTTAATTTTAATAAAATACCCATTTCATCTAGTTTTTTTACAACTGCTTTATTCGCATCTTCAAAATAAAGACCCGCAAACTCTCCACTTTCTTCTGTAAGAACTCCTTTATCATCGACACCATTTACCATATCAAGATGGAATTCTTGACCAATATTAAAGTCATCTGCACCATAACTTGGAGCAATATGAACAAGTCCAGTACCAGCATCTAATGTAACATGATATCCAAGTACAACTGGGAATTCTTTTTTATTAAATACATGTTCATAAGTTAAACCAGCAAGTTCTGTCCCAGGAAAGACATCTAATACTTGATAATCTTCCCATCCGAAAAGAGGTGCTAAATCTTTTAGAAGATCATTTGATAATACATAATGTTTTCCATTTACTTCTACTTTCGCATATTCAAAATTCTCTCCTACTGCAATAGCTGTATTACCAGGTAAAGTCCAAGGTGTTGTAGTCCAGATTACTAAGTAGTCTCCACTCTCTACAACATTGTTTCCTTTCTTTACTTGGAAAGCAACAAAGATAGATGGATCTTTACGATCTTTATATTCAATCTCTGCTTCAGCAAGTGCAGATTCACTAGATGGAGACCAATAAACAGGTTTTAATCCCTTATAAATTAATCCCTTCTGTGCCATTTTAGCAAATACTTCAATTTGAATTGCCTCTACTTCTTTTTGATAAGTAATATAAGGATGTTCCCAATCTCCAATGACATTTAAAGCTTTAAATCCTTCCATTTGTGTCTGTACTTGTTTTTTCGCATACTCATAACACTTTTCACGGAACTCTGCTTTACTCATTGACTTACGATCTACACCACTATTGGTAACTGCAGTTTCAATTGGAAGGCCATGGGTATCCCATCCAGGAATAAATGGAACATAATACCCTTCCATCATCTTATAACGATTGACAAAATCTTTTAAAATTTTATTCATCGCATGACCAATATGAATACTTCCATTAGCATATGGAGGACCATCATGTAATACAAATGGTGTATGATCTTGATTCTTCTCTAAGATCTTTCCATATAAGTTCATATCCTCCCATTCTTTTCTCTTAATTTTTTCATTTTCAGGTAAATTTCCTCTCATTTGAAACTCTGTCTTTGGCATTTTCAATGTCTCTTTATAATCCATTTTCATTCCTCCTCTAATAAAAAAGCCCTTAAGCAAATGCTTAAGGACGAAATATTCGCGGTACCACCTTAATTTATAGATACACTATACACTTAAAACTATAACGCGTTACCGTTCTTACTTTGCATAAGAAGCATAGAAAAGTGATCTTAGTAATATCTATTTATCTATTTCCACCATCCATAGACTCTCTATAAAATAGGATTATCACTACGTCTTTTCATCAACTGCTTTTTTATATGTTATTAATATACCATATTTTATTTTTTGTGACAAGTATTATTCTCCATATGATTTATTTTTACATGTATATATTTTCATAAATTGTTTTTTACTTTCTTCTTCTGTAAAGATACTATCACAAAACGCTTTCGCTTTTTCTTGGTGCAATTTTAAATACTGTTCTATTGGTACATCATACTGACTTTTTTCTAATATATCTTTATCATTCATAAGAGACTCAAAATAATAATCTCTCATTTCTTTTGACATATGCTTTGCATAATCAATCATTTGTAACAAGCATTCTAAATAACTATAAATGAGAGAATATTGATAAGTAGTGGCGAAAATACGAAACTCTATTGTCTTTTTTTTATAAGTATCATCTAATTCATTTTGATAAATAATAGACTGATAATATGGTAATAAACTAATCGCATTTCTTTTAGAAACACTACCAATCATCTGTGTTAAAAAAACAGGTAATATCTGAGACTTATGGAGAGACATTACTTGTCTATAAGTTAATGACTGATTCAATGGTTTCGCATAATCGACAATACTCTTGCGAAACATACGATACTCTCCTGTCGCATAACGAAATAAAATATCTTCATAATGACACCATAATAAAATTAGATTTTGTAAATAAGTGACATTATCTTCAAATATTTGCTTACCAATATGAAAGTGAATCGCACATTGATCATTTATTTCAGTCTGCTTCTGTAATACTTCTAATACTATTTGTAATTCTCGTAACCATTCTGTTCTATCATCCATAATCGGTGAATTTACTTCTAAACCGATCTTACTATCATTCGTAACATCACAAGTCTTTTCCCTTTTAATAAGCCAAGCAGGATTGAGCTTATTATCACTTTTTAATTGAGACAAACCTTTCTCTAATTGTGTTTTATGATGAGAGACAAACTCAATTTCGATACCATATGTATCTGTTTTTTGTAATTTTAACTTTCTCATTTTTTCTTCACTTTCTGTTTATCATATACTTCATTTTCTAAGTTAGCATACATCATCATCAAAGCATAATCATCTTTAGATAAATTTCTCTGTTCCTGATACCATTTTTGATATCTTACACTCTCACTATAATACCAATGACGCATTAATACCCCATCTTTAAAGCGACTACGACCTTCCTTTTCTCTATTTTCTAGGATTCTATTACGATACTCTTCAACTCTTCTTTCATATATTTTTAACTTATCAAAATGATCATATAAAAAGTTATCTAATTCCGCAATTAACATCAAACATTCCATTTCTTTTTCTGTTAATTGTTTATTTTCTTTACGCCAGTGATAAAGTTTATAAAGTTGATTAGAATACCATCTACCTGCAGATTTTCCATTTGCAAAACAATATGGATCATCTTGAGTAATCTTTTTTTGATACTTCATACATAACTTCATATAACTATCACGATACACTTTTAAATTTTCGTATTTCATCCTAACACCCCTGTTTGACGTGGTATTATAGCACAAAGAAAAAACAAGCGCAAACTTGTTTTATTTTTCATTAAAAATCCACTTTATAATCTCTTGATCAAAACCGTATAACTCATGTTTTCCATTCTCTATTGTGGTTAATGATAATTGATTTTTCTCACAAAAGTCTTGAATGACACAATAATCAACCGTTGAATCTATTTTACCGTGTATCATACTTATATTTGTATATGGAAATGTCATCACTTTTTCTTCAGCTTCTTTTAAAGATTTATAAATTTCTTTCGTTAATTTCATATTTTTATATAAGAAAATAGAGTCATGGGTTTCATAAAACTGTTCTGATACCCCTGTTTTCTTTTCAACAATACTACAGAAATTGACTGCTGGACACATCAAAAAAGTATGTTGGATATCTGACTTTTGTCTTAATTCATTTAAAATCACAAAACCACCAAAACTACAACCAAATAAAGAAACTGGAGCATATTCTTTCGCATATTCAATCACTGTTTCTAAATCACTCACACATTGTTCTAATGGAAAATTGGGAAACATTCTCTCATCTTCACCATGGCCTAGAAAATCAAATGCTATCATGCCAATTTGATTTTGATATAATCGATCATAAAACCTAGCCATCCAATTCTTATTTGCTCCTAGGCCATGACAATACACAATGATTTTTTTTACCTGGTCAGGAATTGCTTTTAAAGCATGAATATCCCCTATCAAAAAAGATTCTACGCGACGATCAGACAGCATTTGTTCTACTAGTTTCTCATTCACTTTTTGTATCTCCTTTTTTATTAGCTTTCTTTTTATAAAACCAAATAACAAATCCAACAAAGATAACAATTAATAAAATAAGCACAACATTTGAAATATTATCAATAATTCCTAAAATCTCATCTTTTTTATCTCCAGCAAACGCTCCTACACAAACAAGTAATGTATTCCATATCGCACTACCAATGGTTGTATATAAGAAAAATTTAGGAAGAGGCATATCACTCATACCAGCAGGAATAGAAATCAAACTACGGACAATTGGCACACAACGACAAATCAATACCGTAATTGAACCTTTCGTATCAAACCACTTATCTGCAGCCTCAATATCTTTTGGTTTAACACGTAGTAATTTTCCATATTTACTCTTTACAATTTTAATTAAATGTTCTTTATTTAGTAACTTACCAATTCCATATAAAATACAAGCACCTAATAATGAACCAATCGTGGATGCAATAATTACCCCAATAACAGTCATATTGCTACTAATTGTCATAAAACCACCAAATGTCAAAATCAACTCACTTGGAATTGGTGGAAATACATTTTCAATCATAATTAAAAAGAAAATTCCCAAATAGCCAAAGCTATTCATAATATCTATCATTATTTGTTCCATATCTAGCTCCTTTATTTTATGTACTGATATCAGTATATCATAAAAAGGACAAAAATAAATCTATTTTCGTCCTTTTCCTAATCAAACTTTCTTTTTATTTTATTTTCTACTAAAGAGGCTTTTCCAATAATTTGATCTCCAAATTTCTGCTTAATTTCATCTACGACAAAATCAAGTGTCTCGTTTTCTCTTTTTTCTTCAAAATCTTCAAATAACGATGATTGATAAGCGACATGATCTGTTAACTGATCTAAACGAATTCCAATCAAACGAATAGGATCTCTTTTCCATCCTTCTAAAAATAATTCTTTACTAGTTTCAAATATTTCAGAAGTAGAACAAGTTGGATTATCTAACTTTCTTTGATGCGTATAACTCTTAAAGAATTTATCTTTAAATATGACAGCAATCACACTTGCATATTTGTGTTTCTTACGCAACGATAGTGATACATTCTCACTAATAGCATGTAAAATAGGAAAAATCTCATCCGTATGACTCATGTCTCTTGGTAGTGTTGTCGTATTACTAATTCCTTTTCGTTCCGTTTGTTCTGAGATAACTTCTGAATCATCAATTCCATTCGCCCATTCAATCATCTTAATTGCACTATTTTTAAAATATTTATACAAGTAACTAGCATCTGCATGCGCTAAATCAGAAATTGTATGAATTCCTAATTGGTGTAGTTTAGCACTAGTCTGTTTTCCAATTCCAAACAAATCATCAATCGGAAGTGGAAACATCTTATCTTTAATTTCATTTTGGTATAATGTATGAATTTTATATGGCTTAGAAAAATCAGAAGCCATTTTTGCACACAATTTCGAATTAGCAATCCCAATATTTACTGTAAAGCCTAATGTATCTAAAATTTCTTTTTGTATCTTTTTCGCAAATTCATATGGATCTCCATACAATTTCTGAACCTTCCCATAATCTAAGTAACATTCATCAATACTTGCAACTTCGATATCTGGTGAATACTTACTAAGAAGTTCAAATAAAGCATTAGAATTTTTTTGATACCATTTATAATTCGGAGGATAAAAACGAATTGCAGGACATTTCTTACGAGCCATATAAAGCGTTTCTCCAGTTACAACACCACACTTTTTTGCTTTGGGTGATTTTGCCAATACAATTCCCCGACGTGACTTCTCATCTCCTCCAATCGCCGCATAAGAATCTCTAATATCATATTTATATCCTTGATTTAATAAATCTAGAGCAGTCCAAGATAGAAAGGCATTATTTACATCAATATGAAATATAATTCTTTCCATAGACATCACCTAGATTTATTATAACACGAACATTTGTTTAAATAAATACCTCTTTAACCATTATATTTCCAATGGGCATAATATGTTTGATTTGCTTGGGCAGATGTCACCTTGCTACCTCCTATTGGATCCGTATACCATCCTAAGAACGTATAACCACTTCTAGAACTTGGATTTGGCAAAGTTTCCCCATAATACTTTGTAAGAGTTGTCACTTTAGGTCCATTTCCCTCTGCTAGCTCTATAGAATGAATATAAAAAGTATCATTATTTAACGCCCCTTGAGATGGATTAGCATAAGTGTTCGAATAAATAATAAAGGTATAATAATCGTTACCATCATCTCTCTTAGAAGCAACAAATGTTTTTGTAATTTTTTTCCATGACGTATTAATATTAAAATCGAACACACCCTTTTGTTGTTCTGGACCTAGCGTAATTGTTAATGCTCTCGTTGCTTTAATGACAATACTATATGTATAAGTTTTTCCAATTGTTAATCGGCCATTATCAGGAATCGCATTAATACCTCCATACCCATTACTAACATTTTTATCTGTACTCATCGTAAATCGTAATTCTTTTCCACTATTTGCTATAGAATTACTTACAGTAGAAGTCTTATAAGATGTTGCTCGAAAAGAATCCCAATAGTTAACATCATACGCCTTTGTCATTAAATTATTCGTCATATAATTGACATTTAAATTAATTTGATATTGATTTCTTGTATAGTAGTAAGAAACCACAGTAACTCCACCTTTTTGCACTATAACCGTTTGTGTTTTTGGAGCAGTAAAACCAGTATAGTTATTTAAACTTGGTGTAACAGTTGAATTAATTTCAGCTTCAAATGTCTCCGTCGTTTTGAGCGTGTAATTTTTTCCATCAGTATTCATTAAATAATGTTTTACTTGATATGTTGTAATAAATTTCGTTAATGTAAGTGCAGATGCAGTCACTGTATTATTACTATTTCCTGTATCTCTTACTCGAGCAATAATCGTTGTCTCTTCTTCAAACGTAAGCGAAATATTTGTTCCCTCTACCACTGACCAATTACTTCCTCCATTTGTAGAATATTCATAAATATAATTACTTGTTTTGCTTCCTCCATATATAATTGTGACTGTTTTAGTACCATCTGCATTTTCTTTAACATCATACGTTGGTATTTCTATATCATTTGTCTTTACAGTAATCATTGCTTCTGCACTCTTACCATTATTTGCATATACTCTTACTTTGATCTGATAATCTTTATTTTTATCTAATCCTGTAAATGTCTTTGTCGCACTTGTCTGTTCACTTGACCAAGCTCCATTGTTAATAGAGAATTGATATCCTCTAATACCACCACCAGTTTGACTCGCACTCGCTGTCACACTAATACTTGATGATGTAATCGTGCCTTCTTTTAATGTTACATTCGTAGGTGCTTGATTATCTATTTTATTAATTGTTACTGTTTGTTTATTGATATTTCCTACATTATCTTTTACCCATATTTCAACTGTTTGATTAGAGGTAAATT
>CAJKWD010000029.1 GCA_905203475.1 uncultured Acholeplasmataceae bacterium | reverse complement strand
CTTTATGAACTGAGGATAAAGAAATAAAAAAATTGTCAAGACAATTAGGTTTTAAAAATAAAGATATGATTACAGTTACTTATTGGGATATTTATGATAAAATAAAAACGAAAGATAGTAATCATATCCAGTTTGATAAAAGTCATATCTTTAAAATTGCAACATATTAAGGAGGAAGAATATGAAATACAAAATGAATGTTACATTAAGTAATGGCAAATTAGTAGAAGTAGAAATTGAAAAACCTGAATTAGTATATGGAGCAACTGCCTTGATTGTGAATGAGCATGTAGATGGTTATGCATTAAATCCTGTAACTCATGAAAAATTGAAAATTATGGTACAAGAAGGTGGTACCACGAGATTTTTTATTCCAGCACATATTGAAAAAGATTATATTTATGCAAAAGAACACCATTTACCAATGAAACAGGTTGTTGCACCATATTTCTATGGTAAAGGAGAAGAAACACCAAGAAAAGATAAAGAAACACAACGAAGATATAGTGTTGTTGGTGTTATAAAACATCATCAAGATGATCAATATTTATGCGAAGATGCCAAGGGAAGAAATTGTAAAAGTTTTGTTATGGGAGGGATAGAAGCAAATGAAACTCCAGAGGAGGCTTGTATTCGTGAAGTTTATGAAGAAACGGGATATCAAGATGTAGAAATTGATTTCGTAAGTAATTTTGTTGTTGTTAATCATTTCTATGCCGGTTATAAAGGAGTTAATCGTTATGCGTATCTTAACTTTGTGTATGGACATTTAACTAGTGATAAACATGAAATGATCACTGACGAAGAGAATGCCAAACACGTTGTAAAATGGATTTCTAAAAATGATTTAAAAGATTTTATTAATATAGATTTAAATAAAATGGCACTTGATATTTTACTTCATGGAGAACATGCTTATACAGAAGATGGAATCATGATTACAAATGACGAGAATAATGAAAAAACATCGATGGAGGTTAGAAATAATATTATTCAAAAACTTGGTTTATAAAAGTATAGAGATGTATTTTTATAAGATGTTTGTTAAATATATTTAGGCTATCAGAATCAATAGGAAGTGAAGACAAATTAGAAAATTTAACAGAGTTATCTCTGTTTTTCTTTTACATAAAATACGTTTATATTGTCATACTAATAAGGGTGAATTTTATGAATCATAAAACAATTTGGAAAGAAGGAATCAAACCATTATCTTTATCTTCACAAGAGAAAAAAGATGAAAAAGTAGATATTTTAATTATTGGTGGAGGTATTGCCGGTATTACTGCTCTTTATCAATTGTCTAATACGAAGAAAAATATTTTATTAATTGATAAAGGGAGAATTGGTTTTGGTGTAACAGCAAACACGACGGGGAAAATAACTTATTTACAAGATGAGATTTACGAACAAATTGAAAAGATGCATGATTTTGAAACAGCTCGTAAATATTTAAGATCACAACAAGCAATGTGTCAAAAGATAAAAGAAATTGTAGAGACAGAAAACATAGATTGTGATTTTATGGAAGTTGATTCCTATGTCTTTGGAAGTGATGAAAAACAAATTGAAAAAATAGAATATTTAGAAAACTTTTTAAAACGATGTGAAGTAGGGGTAGAAATATCAGATAAATTACCACTAACTATTCCTTGTACAAAAGCTTTGAAAGTGAAAAATACCGCTGTTTTTCATCCGCTAAAATATATTTATGGACTTGCTAATATCACACTTTCACGTGGTATGAGAATTTATGAAAAGACAAGTGCTTATGATATTGATCAAGATGGAGAAAATTACTATGTTCATACTTCTCATGGAACGATTGAAGCAAAACAGATACTTGTTTGTACCCATTATCCATTCTTTGTAAAACCAGCTTTTGTTCCTTTTAAAACACATGTTGAATCTTCTTATGTGGTTGCTTCTAATACAGATGAGGTATTGCCTTTTTCTGCTATTACAATTACTAAACCAGTATGGTCTATCCGTTATCATATGAATAAAGAAAAGTATCTTATTTTTGCTTCTGAAAGTGATAAGATTACGAAATGTAAGTCAGCGAACAAAAGTTATGAAGCAGTTGAAACACAGTTTTCCAAGTTATTTCCTTATCATATTGAATATTTTTGGACAACACATGATGTTATGCCAAATGATTATTTACCATTGATTGGACCTGTTTCTGATGAGAATACTAATTTAATGATTGCTACTGGTTTTCAAAAGTGGGGAATGACCAATGGTACGTTGGCAGGTATTTTGTTAGTAGATCTGGTTCTTGGAAAAGAGAATGAATATTCTGAATTATTAAAACCATATCGTAATTATTCTGTAAAACGTATTTTGAATACAGTGGTAGATGGTGCTGATACTTCCATGGCCATGATTAAATCGATGGTAAAAAAACAAAGTGAACATGTTCAAGTTAAGTATCAAGATGGAAAAAGAATTGGTATTTATATAGATGATAAAGGAAAAGAGCATTGTGTTCATACAGTTTGTCCTCATATGAAATGTCATTTAATATTTAATGAGAAAGAATGTACTTGGGATTGCCCATGTCATGGTTCTAGATTTGATATTGATGGAAATGTCTTAGAAGGACCGAGTGTTTTTAATATTCATATTGCAAACAAAAAATAACTTGTCAAAAAAGAGTAAACTGAAATCGGAAATATTGACTATAAATGTCGGTAATGGTATTATGTTAATGTAAATAATAGGAGGAGGAAAGTATGAAGTCAAATAACAAAGGATTTACATTAATTGAATTATTAGCTGTTATTGTCATCTTAGCAGTAATCGCACTAATTGCAACCCCACTTATTATGGGAACAATTACAAAAGCTAAGAAGAATTCAGCAGTAGACTCTGCATATGGATATATGAAAGCAGTAGAACAAGCAATTGGAGAAGCTCAAGTTGATGATCCAACAGGAGCATTTGATATTTCGGGAGCTACTGTTACAGTATCTGGAAGTGGTAGCCAAGCTGGAAATCAAGTACAAGTAAAATTTGCTGGTGCAAGTGCAGGTAGTAAAACATTAACTGTAAATTACAAGGGAAGTGAACCAGAAAATGGTGGAACCTTAAAATATGATGCCAATGGACGTGTAACAGATGGAACTTTAAAAATTGGCGGATACACAGTTACAATTAAAAATGATAAAGCAACAGTAAACTAATTTAATAGGAGGAAAGTATGAAAACAAATAATAAAGGATTTACATTAATTGAATTATTAGCTGTTATTGTCATCTTAGCAGTAATTGCCTTAATCGCAACCCCATTAATTATGGGAACAATTACAAAAGCTAAGAAGAATTCAGCAGTAGATTCTGCATATGGATATATGAAAGCAGTAGAGCAAGCAATTGGAGAAGCACAAGTAGACGATCCAACAGGTGCATTTGATATTGCCAATCAAACAGTTACAGTAAAAGGAAACGGAAATCAAATAACTGTTTCAAAAGGTGGAAGCAATGTTGATATTGATGTTAACTACAAAGGAAGTCAACCAAAAACTGGTGATTCATTAACTTATGATGCCAATGGACGTGTAACAAGTGGAACACTTAATATTGGTGGATATAAGGTTACAATTTCTAATGATAAAGCAACAGTAGCAAACTAATAGGAGGAAAGTATGAAGTCAAATCATAAAGGATTTACATTAATTGAATTATTAGCAGTAATCGTCATCTTAGCAGTAATTGCCTTAATCGCAACCCCACTTATTATGGGAACAATTACAAAAGCTAAGAAGAATTCAGCAGTAGACTCTGCATATGGATATATGAAAGCAGTAGAACAAGCAATTGGTGAACATCAAGTAGACGATCCAACTGGTTCATTTGATGTGTCAGGAAAAACATTTAAGACAAGTGATGATGGAGCAACTATTACAACAACTGCTTATCCAGATTTAGAAATCACTGTAAATTATAAAGGAAGTCAACCAAAAGATAATGGAACATTAACTTATGATGCCAACGGACGTGTAACAAGTGGTACATTAAATATTGGTGGATATACAGTTACAATTACAGATGATAAAGCAACTGTAAACTAAGAAGTGAAAACTTCTTTTTTTCTTTCTATGACATGGTATAATAAAAATAATAGGAGGAATTCATGAAAATAAATAACAAAGGATTTACATTAATCGAATTATTAGCTGTTATCGTCATCTTAGCAGTAATCGCACTAATCGCAACCCCACTTATTATGGGAACAATTACAAAAGCTAAAAAGAATGCAGCAATTGATTCTGCATATGGATATATGAGGGCGATGGAGACGAGTATTGGTAAAATTCATGTAGAGGATGCTAGTAAAATTATGGAACAAGATGAAATAACTTTTACAGTAGCTGATCATGGAGCATCATTAGTAACTGATGGAGCAACGATGGAAGTAA
The DNA here is from genome assembly GCA_905203475.1 of uncultured Acholeplasmataceae bacterium. Taxonomy (GTDB): domain Bacteria; phylum Bacillota_I; class Bacilli_A; order RF39; family UBA660; genus UMGS2016. The sequence goes on along the minus strand of CAJKWD010000029.1, from coordinate 10,121 downwards.
ATTATAAAGGAAGTAAACCTGCTGATGGTGGAACACTTACTTATGATAAAAATGGACGTGTTGTTCGTGGAACACTAAAAATTAGTGGGTATACAGTAAAAATTACAAATGATAAAGCAATGATTGAAAACTGAGAAAATTCAGTTTTTTTATGTTATAATAAAAGTTATTGGAGGTGTGATATGGATTTACTCATCGGTAGTCATGTATCCTTTAAAAAAGATACCCAATTATTAGGAAGTGCTATGGAAGCATATTCTTATGGAGAAAATACGTTTATGTTTTATACAGGTGCTCCTCAAAATACGAGTCGTAGTGAAATAGATGATAAGCTTACGAAACAAGCTTATGAATATATGGAAACACATGGTATTCATAAAGATCAAATTATTGTTCATGCTCCATACATTATTAATTTAGCCAATCCTTCTAATCAAGATTTTGCAATTCGTTTTTTAAAACAGGAAATTTCACGATGTGAAGAACTTGGAATGACAAAGTTAGTATTACATCCGGGAAGTAGTGTAAAACTTTCTAGAGAAGAGGGACTTCAAAATATTATAGATGCTTTAAATCAAGTATTAACAAAAGAGCAAACAGTATCTGTTTTATTAGAAACAATGGCAGGAAAAGGAACAGAGTTAGGAATTACTTTTGAAGAGATTAAACAGATAATAGATGGAGTTACATGCAATGAACATTTATTAGTATGTTTAGATACATGTCATATCAATGATGCTGGATATGATCTTTCTCATTTTGATGAAGTATTAGAAGAATTTGATCGTGTGATTGGATTAGAACGTTTGGGATGTATCCATGTTAATGACAGTAAAAATGGACGTGGAGCTCATAAAGATCGTCATGCGAATATCGGTTATGGAACCATCGGCTTTGAAAATTTACTACATATTATTTATCACGAAAAATTAAAAGAAGTTCCTAAAATTTTAGAAACTCCTTACGTAGGATTAACATGGGAAGATAAAAAAAGATTATATCCACCATATCGTTTTGAAATTGAAATGATTTTAAATAAACAATTTAATCAGAATTTATTAACAGATATTGTGTCATACTATAAAAAAGATTGATATTTTTGTTTTGCTTCTTGAAATTCTTTTTTCGCAATTTGAATAATTTCTGGTCTAACATGTTTGCTTGCTTCTTGAAATAATGGATCAGGATTTTGATAGAGAAAAGTTTCCCAATTCTTTTTTACAAAATTCGTTAAATAAATGACTTCTTCTTCTGTCAATGTGACATGTTTCGAACTTGCGAATTGTTTTACTTGAATTGGGGTTAAATTCGATATATAATTTTTAATGAGAGCACGATACATTTCTTCACCTCAATTTAATATATGATGATTTTTTTGAATAATGTCTTTCATTTCTTAGTAAAATAAACTGGGAGGTGAGAAATGTATCAGAAAAAAGAGCTTTCTTATTCCTTAGATGCTTTAGAACCATGGATGAGTAAACCTACTTTATATTATCAAAATAAGTTTTATAGGGAAGCAGTGAACAAATTAAATCAATTATTACAAGTAGATCGTCCATTAGAACAAGTTGTTCAAAATATCGATGCTTATCCAATAGAAAAACGTGGAGATATCTTATTTTTCAGTGGACGAATTTTAAATCATGAACTTTACTTTGATAGTATGAGTCCAAATAGAAGAAACCAACCAGTAGGAATGCTTGCACAAGCAATAAATCAACAATATGGTAGTTATTCACAATTTCTAGAAGAATTTAAAAAGGTTTCCCGTTATTTAGTAGGAAGTGGATATACCTTTGTTGTAGTAGATAAAAATAATCGTTTAAATATTATCAATATGCCAAATGAAGAAACACCATATTTATATGGTTTTACTCCTATCATGGCATTAGATTTATGGGAACATAGTTATTTTTTAACTTATCAAGATAGAATCAATGAATATATAGATGCTTTTTTCGAGGTGATAGATTATGAAAAGATAAATCAAAGATATGAGAAAATTATTTTATAGACCGATTAATAGACGTATTTACGATGTTGTATCGTCTAGAAAAGATATTAGTGAAACCATCGAAAAAAGATATAATATATTATTAATTCTAATTGTGTTAGTATTACTTGTTGTTATAGCTACTTTATTTTATGTACAAATTGTTCAAAATAAAGTTTATCAAGAGAAAGTTGCTACTTTAAATCAAAATATTGTCGAAGGAACGAGTGCTCCTCGTGGGCGTATTTACGACCGTAATCACCGTTTAATTGTCGATAATACACCAACAAAAATTATTTATTACAAAAGAAAAAGTGGAACCACTACGGAAGAAGAATTAAATATTGCTTATAAGTTAGGTGAGTTAATTCAAGTAGATTATTCTAGATTATCGACAAAAATGTTAAAGACTTTTTATATGAAGCAACATCCAAAGGAAGTAAATAAAAAAATTACGAAAAAAGAGTGGCAAAAATTAGAAGAAAGAAAATTAACAGAAGATGAAATTGAAGATATGAAATATGAGCGTATTACAGATGAAGAGCTAGCTACTTATACGGAAGTAGATAAAGAAGCTGCTTATATTTACTATCTCATGAATAATGGATATTCATATGCTGAAAAGACGATTAAGAAAGAGAATATTACCGATGAGGAATATGCTTTAGTAAGTGAAAATCTAAAGAATTTACCGGGTGTAGGAACGCGTTTAGATTGGGATAGAAGTTATCCATATGGAGATGTGTTCCGTTCTATTTTAGGAAGTGTTTCTACTACAGAAACTGGTATTCCATTAGAGCTAAAAGATTATTATTTAAATAAAGGATACAGTTTAAATGATCGTGTTGGTCTTAGTTATTTAGAGTATCAATATGAAGATATTTTAAAGGGAGAAAAGAATTTATACCAAGTAAATGCTAATGGTGAAAATACTCTTTATAAAGCAGGAAAACGTGGTAATGATATTGTTTTGACAATTGATATTGAATTACAAAAAGCAGTTGAAGAAATACTAACTGCAGAAGTATTAAAAACAAAGACAGAACCTAATACAGATTATTACAATCGTTCCTTTGTGTTAATTACTGATCCAAAAACTGGAGAAGTATTAGCTATGGCTGGTAAACAAGCTGTTCAAAAAGAGGATGGTAGTTATGAGGTAGTAGATTATACACCAGGTATTTTAACATCTCCTGTTGTTATGGGATCTGTTGTAAAAGGTGCTAGTCAGATTGTCGGTTATAATACAGGAGCATTAAAAGTAGGGGAAACAAGATATGATACTTGTATTAAAGTGGCAGCAACACCTATTAAATGTTCTTGGAAATATTTAGGAAAATTAAATGATATTACAGCTTTAAAATATTCATCAAATACATACCAATTTTATACAGCAATTAAAGTGGGACATGGAAATTATCAATACAATAAACCACTTAGTGTAGATCCAGAAGCATTCAATACATATCGTAATACTTTTGCTGAATTTGGACTTGGTGTTAAAACAGGGATTGATTTACCAGTTGAAAGTTTAGGATATAAAGGTACGAGTACTTTAGCGGGACATTTATTTGACTTTTCAATTGGTCAGTATGATACTTATACACCAATTCAATTAGCACAATATATTGGTACCATTGCTAATAATGGTGCTCGTATGCAACCATATTTATTAAAAGAAATTTATCAGCCAACGAAAAATGGTTTAACAAAGAAAACGAGTGAGACATCTCCTAAGAAATTAAATCAAGTGAATACTACTCAAGAGTATTTAGACCGTGTTAAATTAGGATTCCAAGAAGTTATGAAAACAGGTGGTACTGGAACTGGATATGTCAAGTTAGATTATAAGCCAGCAGGAAAAACTGGAACCAGTGAAAGTTTTGTCGATAGTGATGGGGATGGAGTAATTGATAAAGAAACGGTTACGAATACCTTTGCTGGGTATGCACCATACGATAATCCAAAAGTCGCATTTACTGTAATTTCTCCAGATATTTATTATCAAAAAGGTTGGAGCACTTACCAATCAAATGTTAATAAAAGAATTACCACAGCTGTTACGAATAAGTATTTTGAATTATATCCAAATTAATTTTGACATTTAAAAACTTTCTGATAGAATAGATGTTTATCAGGAGGTTTTATTATGGAAAAGATCTCAATGCAAAAAATAATTCAAATGCTACAGGATGACAAATCTCATATTCCTGTAGATAAATTAACTATGATGCAAAAATACGGTATGATTGAATATGCATTTATCAATCAACCAGAATTAATTCCACAAGTAATGCGTTTATTAACAATGCATGCTGCTAGTCGTAATGAACAAAAAAGATACATTGATTATTTCTTTTTAACATTAAAACAACAACGAGATGTTTTTCCTTTTGAAATGCTAGAGTATCATAATATATCACATTGTTTTGACGATGCACAAATTACAAAGTTCTTTCAAATTGTAAAGGATCGTATTGGAAATCGTATCTTTACTTATGATCAGTTATTGACTATTTTGGAAAAGACAATTTTACCAAAATACGTAAAAGGTATTCATCCAAAAAAAGATTTTTATCACATACAAGCATTACAAATCCAAAAACAAATCTATCGTCAAATTCAACATGAAATGAATCTATCTTTCTTAGAACATAAGATGTTACTATCATACTTACAAGAACTACCACATCAATATGGTTATTATCTAAATCAGATAAAAGACTATCAAAAAAGTTTAAAAAAGTAGAAATACTTGTCGGAATCTATTTTATTTGTTATAATAGGTAAGATGTTTGGAAAAGGAGGGAAATGTATGGCCAATAAAAAAGGTGAAAACAGAAGATTAGTAGACTTTAAATGTACTGTTTGTGAAAAACATAGAGTTCGTAAAGAAAAAAATGTAAAAAACACTCCAGAACGTATGGAATTAAGTATGTATTGTCCAGTATGTAAAAAGCACACACCACATAAAGAATCAAAATAAGGTTGTACAATCCCTTATTTTTTTAAAGAGAGGAGGATATTATGTTTGAAATTAACGATATTAAAAATGGAATCACTTTTATTTATGAAGGAAACATTTTCCAAGTATTAGAATTCTTACATGTAAAACCAGGAAAGGGGCCAGCTTTTTTAAGAGCTAAATTAAAAAATTTAAGAACTGGTGCAACAATTGAAAAAACATTTAATACCAATATTAAATTAGAAAAAGCAATGATTGAAAAGCAAAATGTTCAATTCTTATATAAAGATGGAGATAATTATGTATTCATGAATATGGAAACATATGAACAAATTGAACTTTCAAGTGATCAAATTGGTGATAATGCTAAATATTTAAAAGATGGATTAGATGTAGAATTAAGTTTTTATAAAGGAGAATTATTAGGAGTAATTTTACCAGAAAAAATCGAAATGGAAGTAATTCATACTGAACCTGCAGTAAAAGGTAATACAACGAATAATGCTACAAAAGATGCAGAGTTAGAAACAGGTTTAACAGTTCGTGTTCCATTATTCATTGAACAAGGAGAACACATTATTGTAAATACACGTGATGGAAAATACGATTCTAGAGCATAAAGATACGAAAGTATCTTTTTGTATTAAAAAAACTTGACAAACATATGATTTATTAGTATAATTACTATGTAATTTGAAAAGGAAAGCAGAAGATCCACTTCTCACCCGATTGCAAAAAGCTTTGGGTTTATGCCAAAATAATAATATATTTGGATTTCAGTGGATACTTTTGCGTATCCACTTTTTTTGGAGGTGTCTATTATCGCTAGTAGAGAAAGAGATTTGTTTATTAATGAGCAAATACGAGCAAGAGAAGTAATGGTAATTGGTCCAAATGGAGAACAATTAGGTATTAAACCAATTAAAGATGCATTAACGCTTGCAAATTATGCTGGATTTGATTTAGTATTGATGAATTCCAATGCTCAGCCACCAGTTTGCAAGATTATGGACTATAATAAGTTTAAATATGAAAATAAAAAGAAACAAAAAGAAAATATGAAACGTCAAAGAGAAGCAAATTTAGATATGAAAGAGTATCGTCTTTCTGTTTCAATTGATATTCATGACTTTAATACACGTGTTCGTAATGCAAAAAAATATTTGGAAAAAGGACATAAAGTAAAGGCTAATATTCGTTTCCGTGGGAGAGAAATGGCTCACACTCATTTAGGAAAAGATGTATTACTTCGTTTTGCAAAAGAATTAGAGGATGTAGCAGTTATTGAATCTATGCCAACATTAGATGGAAAATTCATGAATATGTTACTAGCTCCAAAAAAAGAAAAATAAGGAGGATTAAGTTATGGCAAAGAAAATTAAAAAGAAAACTCATAAGGGAATTGCAAAGGCTTTAAAAATTAGACCTGGTGGAACAATTAAAATTGGTAAAGGTGGATCACGCCACAATACTGGTAAAAAAAGTTCTAAATTTAATAGAGATAGACGTAAAGGTCAAAGCTTAAGTAAATCTGATTATAACAGAATTAAAAAAGTAATTAAGTAATAAGAGAAGGAGGATATATTATGGCAAGAGTAAAAGGTGGTACGATTAGTCGTGCACGTCATAAAAAAGTAATGAAACAAGCCAAAGGATATTTTGGTAGTAAACACAGATTATATCGTTCAGCAAACGAACAAGTTATGCATTCATTAAAATATGCATATAGAGATAGAAGACAAAAGAAAAGAGATTTCAGAAAGTTATGGATTACACGTATTAATGCAGCATGCCGTATGAATAATATTAGTTATTCTAAATTTATTAACGGTTTAAATATTGCTGGTGTTACTGTAAACCGTAAGATGTTAAGTGAGATTGCAATTGATAATCCACAAGCATTTACAAACTTAGTAGAAGTTGCAAAAGCTGCTTTAAATGGAGATACAAAAGCAATTGCAAAAGCTTCTACACCAGTAAAAGCTGAAACAAAAAAAGAAGAAAAGAAAGAAACTAAAAAAGAAACAAAAACAACAAAGAAAGAAGAAACACAAGATCTATCAAAAATGACAGTTGCTGAATTAAAGAAATTAGCAAAAGAAAAAAATGTTGAAGGATATTCAACAATGAAAAAAGCTGAATTAATTGATGCATTAAAATAATGCATCTTTTTTTATTCTATTATTTATGCTATGATAATATTGAGCGTGATAAATATGAAAGAACAATTAGATTTGATTGTAAAAGAAATGATAGAAGGAGCCCAAGATGGTTTGATACCAACTACATTTGGTGGTATTCATGTCCAGTTTAGTACAAATATAGAAGGAAAAGTTATTTTTCAAAGTGATGGTTCATATACTTTAACAATTACTGATTATGCATCTTTTTTAGATTCTTTAGAATCATATATTACAACATTGATTCAAAGTGGTCATAAATGGTTAGAAATTCCTAGTAAAGTTGCTACTAATACAATTACAAGAGATGCAATTAGAGATTATATTTCTTGTTTGTTTTTATATATGACACCATGGGATTTTCAACATCCAAAAGAATTTGTAGATAGATATCGTGACTTTTTAAAAGATCAAACATGGATAGAACCACAAGAATATGATTTTCCATCTTTTGATTGTAAATTACAAATTCATAGAGAAGAACAAGATTATGGACAGGAAACTCCATATGCTTTAATTCCAACACTAGTAAAAGAAATCAATGGTCAAACATGTAAATATGTACTTCCTTATTTACGTTATGGCATTACTCATAAAAATGATGAAACACAGTGTTATTTATACGCAATACAAGATCATAAACAAGTTGCTTCTACTCCGCAAGAAGAAAAATTTCAGAAAAAAATCCGTCGAAAATTATATCAACTAAGTGCAGGATTACCAGAAGCATTTTCTGATACAGTTAATTCTTTTGCTTTCTCTGAAAATGTATTACTAGCAGAACTAGAAAAAATAGGAGTTTCACAACTGATTGTCGCAAAATCTCAACCATTAAAAACAATGGTGAAAGAAAATGTATTTGCCAAACAACAAATTCCTGAAGGAATATCAAAAAGTAAATTACAGGCTATGGGTTATGTATTTGATGTTGATCGTATTATTGAAAATGTTACTACAAAATTTTTACTAACAGCAAAGCGTTGTAGTGTACAAAATCCAAATTATGATTATCTAGATGTCAATGAAGGATATATTATCTTAAATAATCGTTATTTAAATCAAGAAATAAATAATGATTGTATTCGTGATATTTATCACTCAATTACAGAAAGTTATGAAAAACAACATAGATAGGAGCATATATGAAAAAATTATATATAGATTTTGATGGTGTTATTTTAGATACGATTCCTATTATTTATAAACGTTTAGAAAAAGAAAGTATCGATGTAACAGAGGAAGATGCATTAATTCAATTTTATGAAAATTTAGAATGGAAATCATTGATACAAGAAGCACCACAAATTCATCATTCAATTGCTGCAATAAAAAAAATAATTGCTTCTAAACAGTTTGATGTAGCAATTTTAACACACGTGAATTCACAAAGTGAAATCTTAGAGAAAGTAGCTTATTTGAAAAAAGAACTACCAGGAATTACAATTATATCTGTTCCAAAACAATTACATAAAACAGATATGGTAAATCCTAAGGGTGCTATCTTAATAGATGATTTTACAGGTAATTTAATCGATTGGGATGAAAGAGGAGGAATTGCTATTAAATTTTCCTTAACTCCCAAAGATCGTGGATTTCCAGTGATTGATCGTTTAGACATGATTTTAAATATGAATTTTATCAATTATAAATAGAAAAGGTGGAAGTATGAACCAAGTTTATAATCCAAGTTTAAAAATCCAAGAATTAAAAACATTAAAAGAAAACCATATGATTGAACCAACAACTTTAACAGATGTAGAAGGAAAAACATTTAAAATGTTGGCTATGACAAAAGAAGCAGAAATCTCACCATATTTACCAGGATATATATTAACAAATGACGGTGTGATTCTTCCTATTGTAAATGGAGATACCCATCTTATGGCAGTAGATAAATATATAGAAAAGTATTTTCACAGAAAAAGAAAAAAGAGTGAGTTTTATTTAGATTTATTATTTAAAACAGATGCCGTAATGTATATTGGTGGACGTATGTTAGAAGACGGCACGATTGATATGTCACAACAAGAAGGGTATGTATTATTAAAAAAAGCACCATACCTTTATTCAGAACAATTATTAGATGCTCTCCAAAGATTAGAACAAGGAATTCTTGAACACCATATGAAATTAAATTATTTGGGATCAGGAACATCTAATTATGAATCACCATTTGGAACTGACTTTCATGATAATAAAACTAGATAAAAGGAGTTAATAATACTTATGAACAATAACGAATTTATTTCTATGTATGGAAATTCGTTTTATATGGAAGAAGAAGTAATTGACAGAAGATATTGTTCAATTCGAGAAATTGGATATTTGATTGTACCTGATGGAAGATTGATTGTAATATCAAAAGGCAAACATCACGGAGAAGTCTTTTTAGAATACTTATCAAAATACTTAGAACAAAGTATAGAAGGAATTAGAGAAGAATATCAAATCTTCTCTAATAATGGTCTTTGTTTTTTACCGCTTTTAGAAAAGTATCAATTAATTCCTTATTTTGGTATTGGATTGAACCCAGTATTTCCAATGTATCAACAGTATGTTTGTGAACAAAGTTCACTATTTGATATGAAAGGAATTTTACATATCCCAAAAGAATTAGAACAAATTACAAAAGAACAATTATTAACCAATCAATCTTTAATAGAAACGAATCTTGATTTTAGGGGAAAAGAAAAATATCCTATGCATATAGGAAATACAAATATCCCTTATGTGACTTATAATAGCATTGAATTTTTAGAAGTAATGGATCAATTATTACAAGAAAAGAAATTACAAAAATAATACAATTATCATATAATAAATAAGAATATTCACTTAGCTTACACTAAGTGTTTTTTTATGTGAGTAATCAGAGGTGTATGATAAGAAGTTGCAATGGTTATATATGGTCAAGAAAATGAAAACTTCTTTTCATTAAGGATAAAATATGATATATTAGATATAGTAGAAGACTCGAGAG
>CAJKWD010000028.1 GCA_905203475.1 uncultured Acholeplasmataceae bacterium | reverse complement strand
ATAAACTTTATGCCCAAGAAAATATTTGACTTTAAATCAAGTTTTGAGATAGAATTAAAGTATTAAAAGTGGTGCGGTTGAAATTACAATAAAAAAAAACGAGTTAGACCTCGTTTTTTTTAATATTCTGGATGTGTTGATAATTCGATAATCAAATTCATATCATCATCATTTGCCATAATATTTTTGTGAATTGTTCCACATTTCTCACATCGATAAATAATTTTATAAGTATCTTTAAATTTTTCTAAGGCAACTGGTTTTAATAATCCTTGGCATGTATTTTTACGATCTCCTGGCAATATATCAACATGTTTTGAATATAGACAAAATGGACAGTGATCTCTAGCTGTATAGTTTAATGGAGTTACTTCTTTATGACAATGTTCACAAAGAAATGGTTCATCTTTCATAGTAAATCTTTTCATTTTATCACCAAATCTATTATATCATAAGTTCTCATTTTTTCTGTGAATTGTAGTATAATATATTTGGAGGGACATTATGAGATTTAGTAGTATAAAAAAATTAGGATTATGCACCGGGTTGTTGCTCTCTGGTTGTCAGGCTCCTATATCAGAAAATACACAAGAACAGAATCTAGAATCATTTCAGATGGATTTAAAGGAAAACGAAACTTATGATTGGTATGGAATGTATTTAGATATACCAAGTGAATATAGAGAAACTCTAGAAAATTGGATTGAACAACAACAAGTGATAAAAAAACAAGAAGTACAGTATTGTGACGAAACAGAATATAATTATCAAATTAGTTCTCATGATACCAATATTACTTTTTATGTCAATGCATTTGATCCATCACGATTAGAAGATAGAATACAAGAACAATATGAAAATCACAGACATTATTTTTATAAAATTGTGTTTACACCAATGTATCAGTGTACTTTAACTTCAGATACTATTCAAACATTGGTTCAAGATATGATGAAAGATATTGGTAGATATATGTTGTTTTCAGAAGAAGAAGATTTTTATCAGTTTGCAGATCAAACAATTTCTTGGTTACCACAAGAAAAAGTATTGAAATTAGGATAAAGAGCTTCTCTTTTTTTATGCACTATGATAAGATGTTGGTAATGTGGAGGTATTATGGAATTAAAAGTAGAACATTTAAGTAAAAGCTTCGAAACGAAAGAAGTATTAAAAGATATTAATTTTACCTTTGAAGAAGGTAAAATATATGGTTTATTAGGAAGAAATGGTAGTGGAAAAACAACTTTCTTTAACTGTTTAAATAGAGATATTCCTTTTGAAAGTGGAACATTTACTCTCATAGAAGATGAAAGTCGTACATTAGAACTTGCTGATATTGGATATGTATTATCAACTCCTAATGTACCAGAATTTTTAACAGCAAGAGAATTTTTAAAATTTTTCTTAGATATTAATAAGAAACAATTAAAAGAAGAGAAAAGTATTGATGAATATTTTGAATTTATGCATATTGAAAAAGAAGATCGAGATAAACTCTTAAAAGATTATTCTTATGGAATGAAAAATAAAATGCAGATGTTAGTTAATATGATTGCGAATCCGAATGTATTATTATTAGATGAACCATTAACATCTTTAGATGTAGTAGTAGCTGAAGAAATGAAACAAGTATTAAGATCAATTAAAAAGAATCATATTATTATTTTCTCAACACATATTATGGAACTTGCTCTTAGTTTATGTGATGAAATTGTATTATTAAATCATGGCACATTACAGAAAATAGATCGTAGTCATTTAACAGATCAAGAATTAAAAGATAAGATTCTTGAAGCATTGACGGAGGCATAATTATGTTAGAAACATTTGTACACTCATTTCAAGTAAAAAATGCTTACCGTGTAAATACATTTATTTATGCCTTAAAACAAATTCCATTGATTGGAAAGGCATTTAAAGATGCATTATATAGTAATTATGCATTGAAATTGTTAGGAACAATGATCAGTATTGTAATTGAAATTCTAACGATTTTCTTAGGAAAGTTTTTATATGTAGTGTTGATGATATTTACACTGTTAAATATTTTTAAAAGTGATCACGCAACTACATTTGTACATATATTATTCTTCTTAACATGGATTGGAGCACTGATGAATACATATATGTTTAATCCTACGAAAGATAAATATTATGCAATGTTTACTCTTAAAATGGATGCGAAGCAGTATACTTTATCAAATTATTATTATATGATGTTAAAAGTTATCATTGGATTTTTACCATTCACTTGTATCTTTGGTTTGCTTAGTAAAGTACCAATTTGGATATGTATTATGGTTCCATTTTTTATTGCAGCATCTAAAATACTAATCAATGTTTATTTCTTAAAAAAATATCAAAAGACAGGCATTATTACTGATGAGAACCATCCTGTAAAAGGAATATGGATTTGGGTTTTCGTTTGTTTATTAATAGCTTATGGCTGTCCATACTTTGGATTTGTTTTACCATTATCTATTTCTGTTATTTTGATGTTATTAGTCATTATAGCTGGTTTATTTAGTATTTCTTATCTGCAAAAATTTTCATCTTATCGTGAAATTTACAAATTAATTTTAACAAATGATAACATGAATGTAGCTAGTTATAATACATCTCAATTATCAAAAGAAAATGTATTAAAACGAATTGATATCGATACAGAAATTACTAGTAAAAAGCATGGATATGCATATTTTAATGACTTATTTGTCAAAAGACATAGTAATCTTTTATTAAAATCAGCGAAAAAAATATCATTTGTTATTTTAGGAATTATTTTTGTAATGGCTCTTATCTTATATTTAGTTCCTGAATTTTCAGTCAAGATAAATCAAGTATTAATGGTAACATTACCATATTTTGTATTTATTATGTATTGTATCAACCGTGGCCAAGAAGTAGCCCAAGCTATGTTTATGAATTGTGATCATAGTATGCTTACTTATGGCTTTTATAGAGAACCAAAAGTAATTTTAAATTTATTTAAAGAACGTTTAAAAAGTGTTATTATGATCAATTTATTACCTGCTTTTGTATTAGCAACTGGTCTTGTATTATTACTTGTAATAACGGGTGGAACTACACAATGGTTGGATTATCCAATTTTATTCTTTTCCATTCTAGCAATGAGTATTTTCTTTTCAGTACACCATTTAGTTTTATATTATTTATTACAACCATATAATGCGAATAGTGAAACGAAAAGTGGTACTTATGGAATTGCCAATGGACTTACTTACTTATTTTGTTATTATATGTTAAAGGTAAGAATTCCAATTTTTACATTTGGTTGTTTAACGATTATATTTAGTATATTATATTGTCTTATTTCTTTATTCTTAGTATATCGTTATGCACCAAAAACATTTCATTTAAAAAATTAAGATACATAAGTATCTTTTTTCTTTCTTATAAGATATGTTATAATATAAAATAGGAGTGGTAAAGATGGATTATACAGTTACAATAGATCAATTTGAAGGACCATTAGATTTATTATTACATCTCATTAAACAAAGTGATATAGAAATAGAAGAGATTGAAGTATCTAAAATTACAGAACAATATTTAGATTATATTCAAAAACAAGAAGAAATGAATCTAGATATCGCCAGTGAATATTTAAATATGGCAGCTGAATTGATTGAAATGAAATCAAATCATTTATTACCACGTCAAAAGAAAGATACAACAGATGAATTTGAAGAAGATCCAAAAGAACGTTTAATTCGTCGCTTAAAAGAGTATGAACAATATAAGAAAGTTGTATCTAGTCTACGAGAATTAGAAGAGAATCGTAATTTAGTTTATACGAAAGAACCTACTAATTTATCGATGTATCAATTAGCAGATACAACGTTATCTGAAGACATTACATTGGATAAATTATTACAAGCTTTTCAAGAATTATTAAAAAGAAAAGAATTAGAAAAACCATTACATACAACGGTAACTAAAAAAGAGTATTCTGTATCAAAACGCAGTTTTGAAATTAAAGAAATTTTAAGAAAAAAGAAGAAAGTAGCCTTTCAAGAATTGTTTCACGAATGGTCTCGTGATTATGTTGTAGTAACGTTTCTATCTATTCTAGATTTAGCAAAAAAACAAGTTTTAGCCATTGAACAAAATCATAATTTCGATGAAATTGTATTAGCAGTAAAGGAGGAAACTCATGAATCTTAAAGCAGTTATGGAAGGATTGTTATTCGTATCTGGCAGTGAGGGAATAACGATTGAAGAACTTTCTAATATTTTAGAAATAGATGAGAAACAAGTACATACTTATTTACAAGAACTAAAACAAGAATATCAGAAAGAAGAAAGAGGGATTACCTTAGAAAAGTATGGGGATCATTTTAAATTAACGACGAAAAAAGAACATAAGCCATATTATGAGAAGTTAGTTACTGTACAAGATAGCCCTAATTTAAGTCAGGCGGCATTAGAAACACTTGCTATTATTGCTTATAATGAACCTATCACAAGAGTAGAAGTAGATGAGATTCGTGGGGTAGGTAGTGCTCATTTAGTTAGAAAATTACTGATGAAAAACTTAATTGAGGAACGAGGAAAATCTGATTTACCAGGTCGTCCTATGTTATATGGAACAACAAAAGAATTTTTAGATTTCTTTGGTTTAAAAGATAAGTCGGCATTACCAATCATTGATACAGGTGAAATAGAGACAATTGAAGTAGAGACAGATTTATTTGATTCAAAGTATCATGAGAATTCATAACAGAAACAAATTGTTTCTGTTTTTTGTTTGTAAAAATGGATATTTATACTAATTCTTTCTTACTTCTTTCATATATTATAATGAAAGGAGTGTGAATATGGATATATACGAAAGTGCTATGCAAAAAATAGAATGTGATCAACAAAATTGTAGACCAGGCACAGTATTTGTTGGACCAACAGGACCGACAGGACCAACCGGACCAGCAGGTGGACCAACAGGGCCAACAGGGCCAACTGGACCTACTGGAATAACCGGAGCAACAGGACCGACGGGTCCAACTGGACCAACGGGACCAACTGGACCTGCTGGACAGGGAATTGCAGCACAAGGATTTTTTAATACATTACCAGAACTTTTAGCAGCACATCCGACTGGCATACCTGGTCAGGCATATATTGTTGGAAATCAATTATATGTATGGAGTGCAGATTCTAACGCATGGGAAGGAACTGGAGTTGTTGCCGGACCAACGGGTCCAACTGGAGCAACAGGACCAACCGGTGCTACTGGACCAACTGGTGCAACAGGCCCAGCGGGAGCAACTGGAGGAATTGCAACATTAACAATTGGAACAGTTACAACAGGATTACCAGGTGGTACTGCTTCAGCTAGTATTACTGGAGTAGCTCCAAATTATGTTCTGAATTTAACAATTCCACAAGGCCCAACTGGTGCTACTGGTGTAAGTGGAGCAACTGGAGTCACTGGACCAACGGGCCCAGCAGGAGCAACAGGCCCAACCGGAGCATCAGGAGCAACGGGACCTACAGGAGCAACTGGAGTTACTGGACCAACGGGCCCAGCAGGAGCAACGGGACCAACTGGAGCATCAGGAGCAACGGGACCTACAGGAGCAACTGGAGTTACTGGACCAACCGGGCCAGCAGGAGCAACAGGAGTCACTGGACCAACGGGCCCAGCAGGAGCAACGGGACCAACTGGAGCATCAGGAGCAACAGGACCAACCGGAGCAACAGGAGTTACTGGACCAACGGGACCAACCGGACCAACCGGACCGACGGGACCATAATGGAGATATTTTCATGAATAAATATAAAATAGCTGTTTATGCAATTAGTAAAAATGAAGAAAAATTTGTGGACCGATGGGTTGATTCCATGCAAGAAGCAGATGCAATTTATGTACTAGATACTGGCTCTGAAGATCATACTGTTGAAAAATTAAAAAAACGTGGTGTTCATGTCGTAACAAAAGAGATAAAACCATGGCGTTTTGATGTTGCTAGAAATGCTTCTTTGGATTTATTACCGGAAGATGTTGATATTTGTGTTTGTACAGATTTAGATGAAGTTTTTGAACCGGGTTGGAGAAAACAACTAGAAAAGATATGGAATGATTCAATTACTCGTTTACAATATAACTATAATTGGAGTTTAGATGAAAATAACAAACCATTAGTCAATTTTTATATTGAAAAAATTCATACTAGAAAAGGGTATAGATGGACACATCCTGTTCATGAAATTCTTTCTTATCAATTAGGTGAAGAAAAGAAAATTGTAACGGATGAGATAACTTTAAATCATTATCCTGATCGTGAAAAATCGAGAAGTAGTTATTTACCATTATTAGAATTATCTGTCAAAGAAGATCCTGAAGATGATCGTAATATGCATTATTTAGGAAGAGAATACATGTATTATGAAAAATGGAATGAGTGTATTGATACTTTAATTCGTCATTTGCATTTAAAAAGAGCTACTTGGAAAGATGAAAGATGTGCTTCAATGAGATTTATTGCTCGTAGTTATATTCATTTAAAAAGATATGATGAAGCCAAAATGTGGTTAGAAAAAGCCATCGCAGAAGCTCCATATTTAAGGGATCCTTATATAGAAATGGCATTATTATGTTATCAATTGGAAGACTATAAGTCTGTAATTGACTATGTGACTAGAGCATTACAAATTTTAGACCATCCAAAATCATATATTAATGAACCATTTAGTTATAATGAAACACCATATGATTTGTTAGCAATTAGTTATTATTATTTACAAGATTATAATAGGTCATATCAAAATGCGATGATTGCAGTATCTATGAATCCAAAAGATGAACGACTTAAAAATAATTTAAAAATAATAAAACAAGCTAAATTAGAAAAGGAGACATCAAGTTGATGCTCCTTTTTATGTGAAAAATAAATGGTGTTTTTAAAAACAATTGAAATATGAAATAATCTTTGTTATAATATATTTGTTATTTGCTCGTGTGGTGAAATTGGTAGACGCGATGGACTCAAAATCCATTGGTACTTGTACCATGCCGGTTCGAGTCCGGCCACGAGCACCATGTAGATATTTGTTCAAATATGTTGAACTTTTGAAAGAGAGTCAATCAGAGATGAGTGATTCTTTTTTTTCCATGAAGAATTGTGTGAATTGTATGTTATTTGTGTTATAATAGTAGCATTAACGTTTGGAGGCCATTATGAGTAAAAAATATTATGTACCTATGAATCAAGTGTTACAAATGATTCAAGAGGAATTAAATATGAATTTAGGAGAAATTAAAGAATTTACAAAAAGTGTACAAGTTTCACTTCGTAAAAAAGACTTAGAAAATGAAATTGATCGTAATGTTGAAATGACAACACCAGAGTTTTCTCATGGTTTTATTCCTTTGAAAAAAATAGAATCATTAGATGATTGGACAAGAGAAGATATTCCACTAACGAGACGTAGTTTTCAAAATACGGTATATTATGAACAATGTAAAAGTAAAATTGATTTATTAGAATATTTACATACTGTATGTGAAAAAGATAAAAGAGAAGTATTTATGATGTTAACATGTATTCAAACATTGGAACAAAAAACGATTGAAGAAAATCAAGATTTAATTACTTATTTAGATCTACATTTTGATGACTTTGGAAAGTTAGATTTAGATGATGCGATTCGTTTAAGTCTTCCTGTTATTCAAAATGTGATTCATTTAAAAGAATTAAGAACGTATATTTCTACGCTTCAATCAGAAGTATGCAAATTATTGTATGCTGGTGCTTTAGAAACACAACTAGATTGGGAACATCTATATCCAGATGAATTTCAAATTGTAGATAAGAGAAAAGTTTTAAAATGAAAATGAGGAAAACTCATTTTTTTCTTGCTTTGCAAACATTTGTTTGCTATACTATAAATGTATAAAAAATGTTTAAAAACAAAATGAAAATGGTATAATAACAATTGACAAATGAGAAGGTGAATTTATGGATAAAATTATTGTAAAAGGTGCGCGAGAAAATAATTTAAAGAATATTAATATAGAACTTCCAAAAGATAAATTAATTGTTATGACAGGAGTATCTGGAAGTGGTAAGAGTAGTCTTGCTTTTGATACGATTTATGCGGAAGGACAACGTCGTTATGTGGAAAGTTTAAGTGCTTATGCTAGACAGTTTTTAGGGGGTAGTGAAAAACCTGATGTAGATAGTATTGAAGGATTAAGTCCATCTATTAGTATTGATCAAAAGACAACAAATAAAAATCCTCGTAGTACAGTTGGAACAGTGACAGAAATTTATGATTATTTAAGACTTTTATATGCTCGTATTGGTGTTCCGTATTGTCCAATTCATCATCGTCCAATTAGTAGTCAAAGTATTGAAGAGATGACTAATCAAATCTTAAAATTGGAAGATAGGACAAAGATTCGTGTACTAGCACCTATTGTTCATGGAGAAAAAGGAACACAAAAAGATTTAATTGAAAAATTACAAAAAGATGGATATACACGTCTTCGTATTGATGGAGAAGAGTATACGATTGAAGACGGTATTGATTTAGAAAAGAACAAGAAGCACAATGTGGATGTAATTGTCGATCGTTTAATTAT
Organism: uncultured Acholeplasmataceae bacterium; assembly: GCA_905203475.1. Classification (GTDB taxonomy): domain Bacteria; phylum Bacillota_I; class Bacilli_A; order RF39; family UBA660; genus UMGS2016. The sequence goes on along the minus strand of CAJKWD010000028.1, from coordinate 7,099 downwards.
GAAAGAGGGAATTCGTAGTCGTTTATATGAATCAATTGAAACTGCTACGAAATTAGCACATGGTAAAGTTGTGATTGATGTCATTGGTGGCGAAGAAATTGTAATGAGTGAAAAGTATGCGTGTCCTGATTGTGATTTTTCTTTACCGGAATTAGAACCTCGTATGTTTTCTTTTAATGCTCCATATGGAGCTTGTGAAGAGTGTAAGGGACTAGGAATTAAGTATAAATTAGATGTAGATTTAGTGATTCCAAATCGTGATTTATCTTTAAATCAAGGAGCGATTGCTACTTTAAATGTCAGTGATAAGTCCAATCTTTATTATACAAATTTAGAAACAACCTGTAGATATTATGGAATTGATATGGATGTTCCTGTAAAAGATTTAAGTAAAAAAGAAATGGATATTATCCTTTATGGAAGCAAAGAAAAAATAGAATTTCACTATGTCGCAAAAAACGGTAATACAAGAAGGGTGACGGATTATTTTGAAGGTATCATTACGAATTTAGAAAGACGTTATGTTGAAACAAAATCTGGTTGGATTCGCGATTGGATTGAACAGTATATGACAGAATTACCTTGTCCAAAATGTCATGGAGCTCGTTTAAATGAAGCAGTTTTATCTGTCTTAGTAGGTGGTAAAAATATCTATGAATTGACAGAACTTAGTATTCGTGATTTAAATACCTTTTTACAAAACTTAAAATTAACGAAAGAACAAGAAGAAATTTCTCGTCTGATTTTAAAAGAAATATCATCAAGACTTAGTTTTTTAATTAATGTTGGATTAGAATATTTAACACTTGCACGTAGTGCTGGAACTTTAAGTGGGGGAGAAGCACAAAGAATTCGTTTGGCTACTCAAATTGGTTCACAATTAACTGGGGTACTATATGTATTAGATGAACCTAGTATTGGACTTCATCAAAGAGATAATCAAAGATTAATTCAATCTCTTTTAGATATGCGTGATTTAGGAAATACATTAATTGTAGTAGAACATGATACTGATACGATGTTAGCTGCTGATTACTTAGTAGATATTGGACCAAAAGCAGGATCTCATGGTGGTGAGGTTGTCGCTCAAGGAACACCAGAAGAAGTGATGAAAAATCCAAATAGTTTAACTGGTAAATATTTAACTGGTGAATTATGTATTCCAGTTCCTGAAAAAAGAAGAAAAGGAAATAAAAAGTATTTAGAAATTAAAGGAGCGAAAGAGAATAATTTAAAAAATATTAATGTTAAATTTCCATTGGGAAAATTTATTTGTGTCACCGGAGTATCAGGGAGTGGAAAGAGTACTTTGGTCAATGAAATTTTATATAAGATTGTTATGAATTCAGTTTATAAATCAAAGGAAAAGCCAGGTAAATATAAATCAGTAAAAGGATTAGAAAATATAGATAAAGTAATTGATATTTCACAAGCTCCGATTGGACGTACACCACGTTCTAATCCTGCTACTTATACAGGTGTTTTTGATGATATACGTGAAGTATTTGCTGAGACGAAGGAAGCTAAAATGCGAGGCTATGATAAAGGGAGATTCTCATTTAATGTCAAAGGTGGACGATGTGAAGCTTGTTGGGGTGATGGTGTTAAGAAGATTGAAATGCACTTTTTACCAGATGTATACGTTCCTTGTGAGGTATGTGGTGGAACTCGTTATAATCATGAGACATTGGAAATTAAATACAAAGGAAAAAATATATACGATGTATTAGAAATGAGAGTAGAAGAAGCTTTAGAGTTTTTTGAAAATATTCCAAAAATTAAAACAAAATTACAAATGTTAATCGATGTTGGACTGGGTTATATAAAGCTTGGTCAAAGTGCTCCTACTTTATCTGGAGGAGAAGCAGCTCGTATTAAACTTGCGAAAGAATTACAAAAAAAGCCTACGGGTAAGAGTTTATTTATATTAGATGAACCAACAACAGGGTTACATACAGATGATATAAAAAAATTACTAGTGATTTTAAATCGCATTGTTGATAATGGTGATACGGTACTTGTAATTGAACATAACTTAGATGTCATTAAAGTAGCTGACTATATTATTGATCTTGGACCAGAGGGAGGAGATCAAGGTGGAAGTATTGTTGCGACCGGTACACCAGAAGAAGTTGCAGAAGTAAAGGAAAGTTATACTGGTCAGTTCTTAAAACCATTATTAAAATAGGAGGAAAGAATATGAAGTTTGTTTATCATATCGAAAAAGATAACTTGAAAAAAGTCTATGACTATATGTTAAAGCAATCGAGTATTCATTCCTTCTTTTTCTTTTTATGTCTATTTTTTCTCATCCAATTCTTTTTATTTCGTCATGCCCTTTGGTTGGGAATGATCTATTATGTTATTGGAAGTATTCTCTTTGCAATTTTTTTATTCATTTTTACTTTTTTATATCGTTTTATATTCTATCAGTGGAACCAAAAACGAAATAAACAGGTTGTAAAAAATATGACAGTCTGTATCGATACAACACATATTTGTGTCCAAACGGAACATGATAAATATTGCTTAATGTGGGAAGATATAAAAAAAATAAAAAGAAAAAAAGAAGAACTTATCATTCTTCCTAGAAAACATCAGATGGTTATGTTATTTGAACAAAATCAATTTTCTCAAAAGAAAGTATTTTTAGAGTTTTGTGAAAAAGTAAAAAACTATTACAAATCGATGATATAATAACAATAGAGGTGATAATATGACGCCACATAATGAGGCACAAAAAGGAGAAATTGCAAAAACAGTTATTATGCCCGGAGATCCAATGAGAGCAAAGTTTATTGCAGAAACATATTTGCAAGATGCGAAATTAGTAAATCAAGTTCGTGGAATGTATGCTTATACAGGAACTTATAAAGGAAAGGAAATTACTGTCATGGCATCAGGAATGGGTATGCCAAGTATTGGTATTTATTCATATGAATTATATCAATTTTACGATGTCGAAAACATTATTCGTGTAGGAAGTGCTGGTAGTTATGATATCAATCTTCCTGTATATGATCTTTTATTAGTAGAAAATAGCTATAGTGATTCTAGTTTTGCTAGAGTACAAAATAATAGTACTTATGATGTAGTACCATCATCAGAACAATTAAATCAATTGATTATAAAAACAGCAAAAGAGAAAAATCAAAAAATAACAGTGGGAACTACCTACAGTACAGATGTATTTTATCGTCAAGAACAATCAAATGAACAAATCCAATCACATCACTGTTTGGCTTGTGAAATGGAAACATTTGCTTTATTCCATACTGCTAAAATGCTTCACAAACAAGCAACCTGTATTTTGACAATATCAGATCATTTTGTAACTGGTGAAGAGACAACAGCCCAAGAGCGTGAAACAGGATTTAAAAAAATGATTGAATTAGCACTCGATACAACTTTAAAATTATCATAAATAAAAATGTAAGAAAATCAAAAAAATACGTACAATAAAAAAGAGGTGAGATGTTATGAAATACTATGATTATGATTTATTACCATTTAAAATTCATGTCATTCAAACCAATCGTTTTAAAACAGTCAGTGTACAAGTAAATTTTTATCGTACGATAAAAAAAGATGAAATTACAAAAAGAAATGTGTTATGTGCATTATTAGCTAGTACAACAAAAGCTTATCCCAAAGAACGATTTATGAGTATGAAAAGACAAGAACTTTATGCAGCAGGATTTGGTTGTGTTAGTATGAAAAATATCAATGAAGCTGTATTGCGTTTTCAAACAGATTTTTTAAATGAAAAATATACAGAACCTGGTATGTTAAAAGAAACATTAGATTTTTTCATATCTATGATTATGGAACCAAATGTAACTGATGGAAAGTTCGATGAAGAACAATTTCATCTCGTGAAAAAACGTGTCAAAAAGAGAATATTACAAGCTCAAGAAAATAATCGTTATGTTGCAGAAAGAAGAATTGCAGAAATTATGTGTCCTAATACACCACTCGCATATTCTTCTCTGGGAACGATTGAAGATTTAGAACATATTACGAACGAAGAACTGTATCAATATTATTTAGAAGTATTACAAAAAGATACCATTGATATCTATGTTTGTGGAGATGTAGATCCAAATCAAATAAAAGATTACTTCTTAGAAAATTTAAAAATAAAAACAACGAAAAAACCATTTTCTTTTGAATCTTTACCAGCGACAAATATTAGGAAACGTTCTCGTACAGTTGTTGAGAAAAAATATGCGGAACAGAGTAATTTAGTGATTGGATTTAAAATTGATCCATTAACACCTTTTGAAAGAGATTATGTCGTACCTATTTATACACAGATCTTAGGAGGTTCATCAAATTCCAAATTATTCCGTGTTATTCGTGAAAAACATTCACTTTGTTATACAATTCAGTCTACGATTTATGGCTTTGAACATATCATGTTAATTCATGCTGGAATAGATGCGAAAAATTTTAAGAAAACTGTAGAGAATATTAAAAAGACATGGAAAGAAATGGAAAAAGGAAAATTTGATGAACAAGACATTCAGAATTATATTCAATTATACTATTATTCTTTAGATGAAATATACGATTCACCAAATAGTTTAATTCAAATATATAGTTCTCATATTCGTCGTCACATGGATCTCATTGATGAAAAGAAAGAAAAGATTCAACAAGTAACAAAAGATATGGTAGTGAAACTTGCTCGTAAAATCCATTTAGATACAATATATTTATTGGAAGGAGATCAAAATCATGAATAAAGTAATATTAAAAGGACTTGATTTAACTTGTTATCAAGAAACTTTAAAAAACGGATTACATGTTTTTGTGATTCCTTTTGATAAAGTAAATGGAAAGTTTGCAACGTTATCAACATCATTTAATTCTACTGTAGTTGAATTTGTACCGAAAGGAAAAACAAAATATCGTAAAGTACATGCCGGAATCGCACATTTCTTAGAACATCAAATGTTTTCTCAAACAAATCGTGAAAACCCTATGAAGTTCTATAATGAACATTCTTGTGATTGTAATGCTTTAACTTCAAAAAAGAAAACATCTTATGTTTTTTCTGGAACAAAATTTTTTGAAGAGGGATTAAACTTTTTATTAGATTATGTACAAGATCCTACGATTACAGAAGAAACAGTAGCAAAAGAAAAGGGAATTATTACTGAAGAATTAAAAATGTATCAAGACCGTCCTGATTCTGTATTATATGATCGTATTTGTTTGAACACCTTTCATGTTTTGCCATTCCGTTATCCAATTGGTGGACGTGTAGAAGATGTACAAAATACAACCAGAGATGAAATCATGGATTGTTATCATACTTTTTATCATCCAGAAAATATGTTCCTAGTAGTAACTGGAAATGTAAATCCAGAAGAGATAATAGAATTAGTTAGAAATAATCAAGAGAATAAAACATTTGAGACAACAGATTCTGCATTACGTATTAAAAAATACAAAGAACCAGTTACAGTATATAAAGAATTTGAAAAAATACAGATGCCAGTTTCTATCCCTAAAATTTGTATTGGTATTAAAATTGATATTAGCCAATTTTCTGAAGAAGAAAAACAAAAGTTATCTTATTATTTAAATTTTGCTTTTTGGGTTAATTTTGGAGCTACATCTGATTTCAAAGAAGAAATGATTCAATCAGGAATTTTAACTCGTGGTATTAATTATTCAAAAGAGAGAGTAGAAGACTTCTTCTTTATCAACTGTATGGTTGATACACCACGTTATGAAGAATTGTTACAACATTTCTATAACAAATTAGATCATTTAACTTTATCAGAAGATGAACTAAAACGTATGAAACGTGTCATGATTAGTGATTATATCTTCCAAAGTGATGATTTATATGATATGAATCAACAAATTATATATGATTATTTAGATTATGGAAAAGTAAAAGAAGATCCATTATCTGAAATTCGTGCTTTAAATCAACAAGAATTTTATCAATATATGAGAAAATTAAATTTCCAACACCGCAGTGTCGTAGTGATAGAACCATTAAAGTAATATGTAGATATTACTTTTTCTTTGCATTAAGGTGAAAATATGGTATATTGGATATAGTAGAAGACTCGTGAGGTGTAGTAAATGAACAGAGTTCGTGTTAGCCAAAAGTTACCATGGGGGGGGGTATTTAAGGAACTATCCCCTGAAATATAAAGAAAATTTAATAGATATTTGTAGTAGGAACTTTGTATTAAGTTGTTTTCTTTGTGGAAACAACTTTTTTGCGTTTTGTTTCTTAGACAAAGTTGGAATGAAAAAAAGGATAGAAAAAGATAAAAATATTTGGTACACTATTAATGTACGAATACTAGATAGGAGTGTGAGAGTATGAGAAATCATAAGAAGAATAAAACATATCTTTTGATAGGATTAGTCGTTATTTGTATCTTTCTCATGTTAGGTTTAGGTTATGCACTTCTATCACAAAATCTAGATATTAAAGGAACCGGAACCATTACCAGTGATTGGAATATTTTAATTACAGATATTGTAACCAAAGATAAATCAAATACAGCTAGTAATGTAACAGAACCAAATCACAGTGGAACAAGTGCGACTATGAATGCTAAGTTTGAATTACCAGGAGATTATATCAGTTATGATATTACAGTAGCAAATCAAGGAACATTAAATGCCGTATTAGATTCTATAAAGATTAAGATGAAGGACCAAGAAGTATTCTTGTTTTCAGTAGAAGGTATCCAATCAGGGGAAGCATTAAATGTAAGTGAAGAAAAAACATTTACTTTAACCATTAAATATAATGAGAATATTACAACTACTCCAGATATTACGAATATCGATTTATCGATGGATTTAGATTATCTACAAGAGGGAAATGAATCAAACTTTGCAGGAGCAGAGTTGCCAGAGATTGATGAATTAGGAATACAAGGAATAGATACAGAATTAAATGAGACAAATATTAAAACAACAATTAACGCAACCAATGCCATTAAATATTACTTTTCATTGGATAATGATAAATGGTATGAGACAAGAGAGAATAGTTATACAATATATGATTTAAAACCAAATACAGAATATACAATCTATGTAAAAGCAGAAGATGTAA
>CAJKWD010000027.1 GCA_905203475.1 uncultured Acholeplasmataceae bacterium | reverse complement strand
AAGTGGTGCGGTTGAAATTTCAATTTAGGAAAAATAGGATAGTAATATCCTATTTTTTAATATTTATATAAAAGAAAAATGAACAAAATGTTCATTTTAGATTCAAACTGGTGTCCCGCTGGAGATTCGAACTCCAGACCCTTTGATTAAAAGTCAAATGCTCTACCGACTGAGCTAGCGGAACAAAACATAAAAAATAAGTGGCTGCCTCGGCTAGATTCGAACTAGCGCATGCCACAGTCAAAGTGTGGTGCCTTACCGCTTGGCTACGAGGCAATCAGTGGTGGATGGAGAAGGATTTGAACCTCCGAAACCTAAGTAACAGATTTACAGTCTGCCGCGTTTGACCACTTCGCTACCCATCCATCCTGGTGCCGAAAACAGGAATTGAACCCGTAACCTACTGATTACAAGTCAGTTGCTCTACCAATTGAGCTATTTCGGCATATGGTGGGCGATATAGGACTCGAACCTATGACCCCCTGCTTGTAAGGCAGGTGCTCTAACCAACTGAGCTAATCGCCCGATTTTATTGCTTCGGACATTACTAAATATACCAGATAGTAAAAGGTTTGTCAACAAAAAATATCAATTATTTTCTGTTTTTTAAATTTTCTTCAATCCATTTCGGTAACATCGTTTCCAAAGTATGAAAACCATGTGGTGTTTCTTGAATCTTTTTTTTACGAAAAGGTTGGGTTTCTTGGCGATAATTTATATTCTTAATGCTTAGTTTACAGCGGCAAGAATCATCATCCACTTCTAAGATTTCTACAAAAATAGTATCTCCGATTTTTAAAAAGTCATTCACGTCTTTTACAAAACCATCGGAAATTTCAGAAATATGAATTAAACCACTGTAATATTCTTTTAGGGAAACAAATGCTCCATATTTTTCGATTCCTGTTATTGTTCCTTTTACAATATCTCCTTTTTTATATCTTCCCACAACAAATCACCTGTAAGTATTATATCATAATATAGGAATATTTACTATTTTTATGAAATTTAGTATAATGGAAAAGGTGATGCACATGAAAGAAAAAAATGAAGAAACAAAAATTAAAGAAGTGATTGATACATTGCGTCCATTCTTGATTGGTGATGGTGGAGATGTTGAATTTGTAAAATATGAAAATCACATTGTTTATATAAAGTTATCTGGTGCTTGTGCCAACTGTATGATGATTGATTATACTTTAAAGGATGGTATAGAGGCAGCTATTAAAGAGGAAGTACCAGAAGTAGAAGAAGTAGTTAATGTTGTAGATTAACTACTTTTTGTTAGCCATAATATTTCGGGAAGATAACAATAGTATGAAACTTGTTGATAGAGATATTTTAAAATGACTTCATACGCTTCGTTTTTGAGAGTAATAGACAATAATTCCTTTTCGTTATGACCATGTTCTATAATTTGTTCATAACAATCAAAATAATAGCTTGGAAAAAGAAAACGAATAAATAATAGCTGGTATTCTGAACATTGTAATGTTTGATATTTTAAATATGTTTGAATCATATCTAAGGGATCACGATTGTGAAAAAAACAATCCTTTAAATATTCTGCTATATCTCTTACTTTTGAGTCCATAATTAGATTTAGGGGGTTATATAGATCAAATAAAGTAGAATTCATATAAAGACGACGATGAGATAAAACTGGTGCCGGCTGATTTACTGTTTTAACAAGTGTAATGGCATTTTCTGCTAAGCCAATATAATAACTAAAGCTTTCACGAATAATTGGATATTTCTTACCAAATTCACTGATTTGATATTCTAAATAATCTACTTTTTGAGTCCATAACTGATACCAGTCAGCAACAATAAAGTTTTCAATAGAAATATATTTTGTTAATTCTTGAAATTGTAATATATCACGGAATATAATTGGTGTGTCTTTAGAAACAAATAATTGTAATAATATATATGGAATCTGATTGATATAAGTAATTAGTTGTCCATCTTTATTTAAAATTATTTTATGGATGGGTATTTGATATTGATGTAATGTTAAGGTAAGTTGATATAAGGAATGTAATTGTTCTAATGGAAAGGAACAAGGTAGTAATATATATTGTGTTTGATCAATTTGAAATTCAAATTGTTGATTTCGCTTTATTAAGGTCATAGGATTTAGATTATAGTAGTAGAAGATTGCATTTTTCATCCTATTCACCTCAATAAAATTTATGTACTAGTAAAGAAAATATGAATAAGAAAAGTAAGCTATTGCTTACTTGATATGGAATGTTTTAATAACAATTTTTTTTGGATAAAATAAATAAAGTATATTAAAATAGAACTAATAAATAATATAATGCCAATAGTTGTTAAGTTTTCTTTTAAGTGAATTGCTAATTGATCTACAAATAAATATAATAAATCATTGCTAGATTGTAATAATACAGATAGAATTGTCGGTGATGCATATGCTAACATAACTAGTACGACACCAGAAAAGAATAGTGGCGTCGCAAAATAAAGTAACCAAGTTTTTTCTTTCCATTTTAAAAGTAAAATAAGTATTGAAGAAATAATGATAATTCCAATCAATGTATATAGAAGGATATTGCTATTCAATTGTTTGATACCATCAATCATACTAGGACTTAGATAAGATTGTAATTCTGCAGTGGTTGGTAATATTTCAATAATTGTTGCAGAATGCTCCTTAGCAAGGTTTAAAAAGTTTTGTTGTTGCTCTTCGTTTAATTGAATATTACTTACTTCTTGAAAATGATCAATATTATTTTCAAGTAATTGATTTAAATCTTCTTCTGTTAATATTTTTTCTTCTTTTCCTGTTAATGTTTCATCAATGACATTTGCAGCAACAGTTCCTAAAAAATCTTTCGTTGTCGAATCATTTAATACACTGTCGATAAATTGTTCGGGGATATGGTATTTATCAGCAACAACATAAATATCATTGAAAATATCATTCATTTGTTTTGTTTCTGTACGATTTTTAATTTCAGTGGTAAAATCTGTATCTTTGACAATTTGTTTCATATTTTCTTTTGTAGTCATATTTTGAAATACTAGAATACTAGATAAGCATATAATACATATAAATAAAACAATAGACAAAAAAGTTGCACTGATATCTTGTAAAGTATCTTTCATTTACTCATCTCCTATCTCATTTATTATACCATGAACAATCTAATTTCAGAGCAGAATAGAAAAAATTTCAAAATATGTTTGAAAATACTTGCCAAGATTATTATTTTATTGTATACTTAGAAGTGTTCAAAGGAAATTGCCTGAGTGGCGGAATAGGTAGACGCACAGGACTTAAAATCCTGCGAGGGTTAAACCTCATGCCGGTTCAAGTCCGGCCTTAGGCACCAACGAAATTTAAAGCCGTTTTGATACGGCTTTTAATTTTATCTATGTGGAGATTTATTCGTTCTGATTAAAAAAACCATTATTTTTATAAAAATCATAGCATTTTCTTATGAAATGAGTTGACATAAGAAAAAAACTTATGATATAATTCATTTGTCGTCTGAAAAGACATATATTATCTATGTGGAGAAATACCCAAGTCTGGTTGAAGGGACCGGTCTTGAAAACCGGGAGGTCGGAAACGGCGCGGGGGTTCGAATCCCTCTTTCTCCGCCATTTATAATTTTGATATCGCGGAGTGGAGCAGCTTGGTAGCTCGTCGGGCTCATAACCCGAAGGTCGTTGGTTCAAATCCAGCCTCCGCAACCAATGGTCCCGTGGTGTAGCGGTTATCACGTCTGCCTGTCACGCAGAAGATCGCGAGTTCGATTCTCGTCGGGACCGCCATTTGGCTCTGTAGCTCAGTCGGTAGAGCAAGGGACTGAAAATCCCTGTGTCGATGGTTCGATTCCATTCGGAGCCACCATATTGAATTGAAAGCTGGAATATCCGGCTTTTCTTCTACCATGAGCTTATTATAAAAAACCATACAATTTTGTATGGTTTCTTTTTTATAGTTTAATCTTTTTCAAAAAAGCATTTAACTTTTTAGAAATTAATGGATAAGCATTTAATAGACGTTGATGAATACGACGGTGTTTTTTAATTTTGTCTTTCATGATGTTACGAATATCATTTGTTTTATCTTTAGCTTTTGAACTTGAAATCAATGCTCTGAAGTGAATTAGTACTTGAAATGATAAAATCATATCAATAACAAATATCAACAGTAGCATAATGGAAATGATTGTCAGAAGAGAGTTTGAAATCTGTGATAAAAAGTAAAGAAAGAATGGATTGGTTACATAGAAAATAAGAATTCCTAACAATCCAAATGGAAACATTGTCTTTAAGCAAATTCTTCCATTTAAGTTAAACATTTCGTCCGAATAATCCCACCATCTAGCATGAAATAGTTTTTCTAATACATAACTTGTTACATACTCCAGTACTGCACATATGAAAACACAAGAGATAAATACAAACAAATAATTATCAACAGGAATTAAATGCAAGAAAAAGGTAATTAATAATGCTCCTACTCCATAAATAGGACAATAAGGGCCAATAAAAACACCACGATTAATTATTTTTCGCTGTGATAAATAATTGCCTGCAATATCGACAAGCCATCCTAGAAAGGAATATATCATAAATAAAAGAAATAAAATTTCTAAATTTCTCATGCTAACACCATATTTCTATATCACCAATTATACATGTTTTTTTCTAGTATTACAATATTTTGAAAGGGACAAAATTATGTGTATATTTGTCAAATTATTAAAAATTGTATATAATGAAATAGAAAATTAAAATCGAGAAAGGAGTAAGGTTTTAATTAGCGCCTGGACCGAATAGGTTGACGAGGATTAGTAGTATCGAAAGATTCGGCGGATTCTACTACGGTTGGTGGTAATCGTAAAATATATGACAAAAAGTAAAATCAAGATTACAACAAAACATATATTGCACCACGAAAGGAAGGTTATATGTGCGGAATTGTCGGATACATTGGTCATAAAGAAAAAACGATCAATGTATTACTAAAAGGCTTAGGGCGCCTTGAATATCGTGGATATGACTCAGCTGGAATCGCATATTTTGAAGATGGTCAAATAAAAGTGATAAAGAAAGCCGGTAAATTACATTGTCTAGAAGAAGTTGTCGATTGCAATGTATTAACAGAAATGGGAATTGGCCATACAAGATGGGCTACACATGGTGAAGCCAATGAAATAAATGCGCATCCCCATAGATATGGTAAAATTGTAGCAGTACATAATGGTATTATTGAAAATATGGATGAATTAAAAAAAGAGTTAGAGTGTAAAGGAATCAAATTTATCTCTGATACAGATACAGAAGTATTTGTGGCTTTTTTAAATGATGCATTAGAAAAATATCAAGATATGAAACAAGCTATAGAATATACAATGGCAAGAGTAAAAGGCTCTTATGCCATTGCCTGTTGTAATGAGGATGACTTAGAACATTTATATGTTATGAAAAAGGACTCTCCTTTATTATTAGGAGTGGGAATAGGTGAAATGTTTGTCGCAAGTGATTATCAGGCATTTCGTGAATTTACCAGCCAGTATGTGTTATTAGATGATTTTGAATATGGAATCATTGGTAAGAACGCATGGCATGTTTATAAAGACGGAAAAGAAGTAGAAAAAAAGATAGAAGTGTTAGATGAGCAAGATATTTTGTCAAATAAAGAAGGATATGATTGTTATATGCATAAAGAAATTTATGATATTCCAAACGTCTTGACTGATTTATTTACATTCTATGAAAATAATAATATGCATTCAATACCAGATTATCGCAGGTACAATAAAATTCAAATTGTCGCATGTGGTAGTGCTTATCATGCAGGATGTATTGGAAAAAGTCTATTTGCTCATTTTGCACAGTTCCCCGTAGAAATTGAATACGCAAGCGAATATCGTTATCAACCTATCTTGGCTGATCAAAATACGTTAGTTATTTTTGTTTCTCAATCGGGAGAAACAGCTGATACCATTCATTGTGCCAAGAAAATAAAAGAAATGCATATTGACAGTTTAGCAATTGTCAATGTTTACAATTCTACATTGTCAAGATTGACAGATTATGTATATTATATGAGAGCTGGAGAGGAAAGAGCAGTCGCAACAACCAAGGGCTATAGTAGTCAAGTCGCTCTTTTCGTAATTATTTTAAGAGAGTGGATGAAAGCGAGAAAGACATGGACATCTTCTTTAGAACAAACATATCAAGAAGGAAAAGAAAAAATGCTACAAGTCATCCAACCATGTTTAAAAAGCTTTGAACATTTCTCATGGATTTCAAAAATTGTATCTAAACCTGCTAACTTTTTTATTGGTAGACAAAGTGATTATGCTCTATCTATGGAAGCTTCATTGAAATTAAAAGAAGTATCCTATTTAAATAGTAGTGCCTATGCAGCTGGAGAATTAAAACATGGAACGATTTCTTTAATAGAAGAAGGAACTCCAGTATTTGCAATCGCTACTGATAAAAATACATACGAAAAAACAAAAAGTAATTTAATGGAAGTAAAAGCAAGAGGAGCCTACGTCATTTTGACAACATTAAATACTGCAGAAGAAGAAACAGAAGTGGACGAGAAAATCATTGTTCCTGATGTAGGACCTCTTTTTCAACCAATCATTACTATGATTCCGTTTCAGTTACTTAGTTATCAGGTTGCAAAAACACTTCATTTAGATATTGATCATCCTCGTAATCTAGCAAAGTCGGTTACAGTTGAGTAAAAAAATGTAAAACAAAAGAAATTAAGGACGAAACATTCCTTAATTTCTTTTATTGTGTTATAATAAAACTAGGAAAATAGGTAGAATATGTATGATTCTATCCACATCCTAAAAGAAGGGAGCTAATATGTTAAAGACAAAAGTTGGTTATAGTGTTTTAAAAGACGCTTATGCTTCAGGTGAAGCAACAGCAAAAATGGCTAGCGAAGGAATGGAGCCAAAAGTAGGACTTTTATTTACTTCTGTATTACAAGATCAAGAAGAAATTATGAAAGGAGTAAAAAGTGTTACTAGTGCACCAATTGTTGGATGTACAAGTAGTGGAGCAATCATGGTTCCAGATGGAGTTATTTCATCAGAGGATGGATTTTCTGGAATGATGATGTTAGATGACCCAGATTTAACAGTTGGAGTAGCTTGTCATGAGGCAGGACAAGATGCAAGACAAATTGGACGTAGAGTTGCTGTAGAAGCAGTAAAGAATGCTGGCAGTACAAAAGTACCATCTTATTTCTATATGGTAGCAAGTCCAAAAGAAGAAGAAGATTATTTAAAAGGTATTCAAGATGTAATCGGACGTGTACCATTCTTTGGTGGTAGTGCAGCTGATGACACAGTAGAAGGAAAATGGTCAATCTTCTGTAATGATAAAGTATTTAATGACGGAGTAGCTGTTGTATTCTTCTATACAAATAAGAAATTTGTAACAGAATATACAGGTGCTTATAATGAAACTGGTAAATATGGTATCATTAATAAAATTGAAGGAAAGAGAACAATCGCTGAAATCGATGGAGTACCATCATTAGAAAAATACATGGATTGGACAGGAAAGAAAGAAGAAGAAGTAGCTGGAGGTAATTTACTTTCTGCATCTATCTTAAATCCACTTGGAGTAAAAGATCCAATCGGAAATGTGACTTTGATTCGTCACCCTATGTCATCAACAGATGATCATATGATTAATGTAGGAAACCATTTAGCAGTAGGAACATGTGCTATGTTAATGGAAGCTACAGTAGATGAATTAATCGACTCTACTGGAAATGCACTAAAAGCAGTAAATGACGAATTAGGAAAGAAAAAAGCTGCTGGATATTTCTTAGTACACTGTGGTGGAAGAAAATTAGGAATTGGAGATCGTATTGACGAAGTTCATAAACAATTAGTAAAAGAAGCAAATGGAGTACCATTTATTACTATTTTCACATTCGGAGAATACGGATATCGTGATCACAGTGCAAATAGCTGTGGAGGATTAATGCTATCATTCACAGGTATGAGTGAAGAATAAAAGGAGGAATCTATGAAGAATTTAGTTGCTGGAGAATTTAAAGATGCAAGTAATGGAGCAGTAATTGAGGTATACAATCCTGCTACCAATGAACTTTTGGACACAGTACCAAACGCAACTGCAGAAGATGTAGATGCTTGTGTTAAAAAAGCGGTAGAAGCACAAAAAACATGGGCAAAAGTACCACTACATGAACGTGGTAGAATCATTGAAAAATTTGCTGATCTAGTAGAAGAAAATGCTGAAGATTTAGCAACCTTACTTTGTAAAGAAACAGGAAAACCAATTCGTGAAGCTCGAATTGAAATTGGAAACACAAGAACATTTGCGTGTGGATATGTTGAAAAAGCAAAACACATGTATGGAAATGTAATCCCTGCCGGAACAGAAGCAGGACAAGAAAAAACAATTCAAATTACACAACAAGAACCACTTGGTGTTGTTGCATGTATTATTCCATTTAATTTCCCATGTGATTTATTTGGACAAAAAGTACCATCTGCACTTGTTATGGGAAATGCGGTTATTGTAAAACCATCAAGTACTAATCCACTTACATTACATAAATACTGTGAACTTTTAAAAATCGCAGGAATTCCAGATGGTGTTATCAATATTTTATCTGGTAGTGGAGAAGTATGTGGAAGTGCCCTTTCTGCACATCCTGGAGTACATCTAATTAGTTTAACAGGAAGTACAAAAGTTGGTATGGAAACAATGAAAACTGCAAGTCAAAATTTATCTCACGTTATGCTTGAATTAGGAGGAAATGATGCTTTCTTATTCTTAGAAGACGGAGATATGGATAAAGCAATTGAAGAAACTGTATGGGGAAGATTATATAATACAGGACAAGTATGTTGTGCTAGTAAGAGATTTTTAATTCACAACAGTAGAAAACAAGAATTTATCGATAAAATGAAAGCAAAAATTGCTTCTATGAAAGTTGGTAACCCATTAGATCCAGAAACAGAAATCGGATGCTTAATCAGTGAAAAAGCTGCAATTGGAGTAGAACAACAAGTAAACGAAACAGTTGCTGCAGGAGCTACAATTGTATGTGGTGGACATCGTAATGGAGCTTTCTATGAACCAACAATTCTTGATAATGTAACAAGAGATATGGAAGTAGCAAAAGATATGGAAATCTTTGGACCTGTTATTCCAGTTATTGGATTTGATACAGTAGAAGAAGCAATTGAAATTGCCAACCAATCTAACTATGGACTTTGTGGATGTGTCTTCACAGAAGATATGAAAATGGCTTTCAAAGTATGTAATGCACTAGAATGTGGTGGAGCAGTTATCAATGGAGCAAGTTTCTATCGTGCTGCTGAAATGCCATTTGGTGGATGGAAACATAGTGGAATCGGAAATGAAGGTATTTCTACTACATTAAAAGAAATGTCAAGAACAAAGACAATTGTTTTCAAAAATATTTTAGACTAAAAGATGTATTCGTACATCTTTTTTTTTAAAAATAAAGTATGGTATAATAATTAAGGTGATCATATGGGAAGATATATGGAGCTTTATGAACAAATTCAGATAGATAAATTAGATCAAACATATTTAAGCAATATGATCCATTTTTACATGTCAGAAAAACCACTTTCATATCATGATTTCTATGCATCTTTATTAAATCCCAATCATCATGTACAAGATCGTAGAAATGAAGAAGAAAAGAAAAAATTATATGAAGATATTTTTCAAAAATGGCGTAGAAGCATTTGTTCCCTTGATAAACAAACAATCAAAGCTCCCATTGATTTAGTTTATAAAAAAGAAGAATTAACAACGTTGTATCAAGCATTAAAAAAAGTAACAACTTATGAAGAAATGGAGAAAAATACAGTCTTATCACAATTTTTCTTTCAAGAAATACTCGGTATTCAAACAAGTAAATGGTGTCACTTAGAAAGGCGAAAAATAAATTGTCAAAAAGGATTAATTGCTCCTATCAATCATCGTCTTTATCTAAATTGTCAAAATAGTGATATTGATTTTATTATTCGCCGTTTACTGGAAAAATTCGAAGAGAAATCATTATCTTATAATTTAAAATTCGATACAAGTGAAATTGCTCGTGATGATAAGATTATTATTTATACGGATACTTTCCATTTATTAGACTATGTAGAAGCATTAAAAGAATTTGAAAGAGAATATCCAGAAATAATGAAAAGAACTTCTAATCCCCCTATATTAGTTGGAAAAATAGATCAGTGGATTGGATATGGGGATGAACCAGAATATGAATCTGAATCTTATAATGATCTTAGAACTCGTTTATTTTATGACACAGTGACAGATCAAACATTAAAACGTATCTTAAATGATAAAGAAGCTTTACGCGATATGGCGTATTATTTTATTGAGGTAAAAAGAATTGTTCCTATCACAAATGGTGATAAAATAGGTACTTATCGTACATTAATCTCAAAAATAATAGAAGAAATTAAAAACTATCTTTCTACACATACTGATCAAAGTGAAGTACTTGATGAGATTTTAAATACATTACCGCATTTTATTCAAAATTATTTAGATCATAATATGTACTACTTTGATGATCTAATGGAACAATTACGACAACAATTAAATCGATATCACATTTCTTTTCAGAAATTATGTTTTAATAGCGATACTTGGGATAAATTTCAATTATTTGAACAAAAAGATGCGTTGAGTAATATAGAATTAATACAAAGTTTAAATCTTACTATGACACCGAATTATTTTATAACTGATGATGGTCATTATCAGAGTATTCAAAATATTTTATACTTAAACTTCGTTCGTTTTATGCAACCAGATGGTACATTTCTAAGAAGTGATGGAATTCGCGAACAAGCTCGTTTATTTTTAGAATATATTGCCGAAACATATTTTACCAAAAAGAAAATATTATATTCTGAAATATATCGTAAAGAAGTCAGAGGAAATACTGAAAAAGTATATCTATCTAAAACGGGAGATATTACTCCTTGGGAATTTACAGAGTTCTTAGGGGATATATTATTATCAAAGTCTTTAACATTTAAAAAAGAAAAGAAAAGTGTACGTGATTGTATGAGCGAATTAGAAAATTATCTCCCAGAATCAGGAATTATTTATACAAAGTATAGTCGTCAAATGAATTTATTAGATTTTTTAATCGAATCTTTTCAACAGGAAAACTTTGAACAATATAGTGATATTATAGAATGGTTTTACGAGCAGACAGCAAATAATCCCGGTGTTTTTTCCATGACGAAAGAAGAGAAAAAAGAAGAAAAAGAATTATTTTCAAAACTAAAAATAGAAACATTGGTATTTTGAATGGGATATTTCACTTCCCATTCTTTTTTTGATACATATAATAAACTAGATAAAATGAAATCAGGTGAAATTATGACCTTAAATGAACTTTCCACAGGAGAAAGTGCAATTGTATCAAAGATAGATGTAGATGATGATATGACCAGACGTTTGTTAGATATTGGCTTGGTAGAGGGAACCAAAGTGAAAAGCTTGTACCGCAGTTATATGAAAGATCCTACAGCATATTCGATTCGTGGAGCAGTGATTGCGCTTAGAAATAGCGATGCCAAAAAAATCCATGTAATGAGAGGTTATCATGAAGACATATTATAAACAGGGATATCAAAAAAAATATACAAAAGAGAAAGTCATTGGTTTAGCGGGAAATCCCAATGTCGGTAAAAGTACTATTTTTAATGAACTAACAGGTTTAAAACAACATACGGGAAATTGGACTGGTAAAACTGTAGAAAATGCCTATGGATATTATGGATATCATGATACGAATTATAAAATTTATGATTTACCAGGTACTTATTCTTTAATTACTCATTCTAAAGAAGAAGAACACGCTAGAGACTTCATTTGTTTTGATCATTATGATGCGATTATTGTTGTATGTGATGCATTATGTTTAGAAAGAAATCTCAATTTGGTATTACAAATATTAGAAGTAACAGATCAAGTTATCGTATGTGTCAATTTATTAGATGAAGCTAAAAAAAGAGGAATTCAAATTGACTTAGAACAGTTATCTAAAGAATTACAAGTTCCTGTCATCGGTACTTGTGCTAGAGAAAAAATAGGTTTAAATGAATTAGTAAAACAAATGGAAGAAATAACGATTCATCCTCAAAAAGAAATTATTCAAACAAAGTATGAATCGGATATGGAATTCGCACTTACTAAAATAGAAGAGCATTTAAAACTATATTTACCCAAAGATTTATCAACTCGTTTTTTTGCATTAAAATTATTAGAAAATGATCAAAGTATGATCCAACGATTAGAAGAAGTAACAAATTTTCGTTTAGAAGAGCATCCTGCACTTATAAAAGCCATCAAAGAAGAAAGAGAACGTTTAAAGCAAGTAGGAATTTTATATCACTTTATAAAGAATCATACTGTAAAAACAATGCTCCATCATGCTGAAAAGATTTGTCAAAAAGTAGTAATTAAAAATCAAACAGATCAAAAAAAACATCAAAAGTTAGAAAAAATATTTACAAATCCTTGGACTGGGATACCAATTATGCTATTGTTTTTATTTCTTATTTTCTGGATTACTATGGTAGGTGCGAACTATCCATCACAATTGTTATTCCAATTCTTCTCTTGGTTAGGGGAATGGTTAAGATATGGCTTTGAACTTTTTAATCTTCCTAATTGGATAACTGGAATTCTTTTAGATGGCGCTTATCAAACTGTTACTTGGGTTATTTCTGTCATGTTACCACCTATGGCTATCTTTTTCCCATTATTTACTTTATTAGAAGATTTTGGCTTATTACCTAGAATTGCATTTCAATTAGATAAACAATTCGCCAAATGTAAAGCCTGTGGAAAACAAGCTTTAACTATGTGTATGGGGTTTGGATGTAATGCGGTAGGAGTAACAGGAACGCGGATTATCGATTCTCCTAGAGAACGTTTAATTGCCATTATTACAAATAATTTTGTACCATGTAATGGTAGATTTCCAACGATGATTTCCATGATTACTATGTTCTTCGTAGGTTTTCGACCAGGTATTCAAAATTCTATATTAAATGCCTTACTCTTAACTGCCATTATTTTATTTGGTATTATTATGACATTTCTCGTATCAGGCGGTCTATCTAAAACAGTATTAAAAGGAATGCCATCTTCCTTTGTATTAGAATTACCACCATTTCGTAGACCACAAATAGGTAAAGTATTGATCCATTCTCTTTTTAATCGTACTTTATTTGTCCTAGGAAGAGCCGTTACAGTAGCTTTACCTGCAGGTATTATGATATGGTTACTTACAAATCTTTCCATCGATGGGGTATCTATCATTCAAATATGCGCTGATTTTATCGATCCATTAGGACGTTTTATTGGTCTAGATGGCGTAATACTAATGGCATTCTTATTAGGATTTCCAGCCAATGAAATCGTTGTTCCTATCATGATTATGATCTATTTATCGAAAACAACTATGACAGATATTAATAACCTAACGCTATTAAAACAAATATTAGTAGATAATGGTTGGACCATTACAACAGCAATCTGTACCATATTGTTTTCTCTATTACATTTTCCATGTTCCACGACATGTCTTACAATAAAAAAAGAAACTGGTAGTTTTAAATGGACTATATTTACGATTTTATTAACGACCAGTATTGCAGTGATGATGTGTTTTATTGTCTCTCATCTTATGAATCTTTTTATTTAAGTATCTAATAGATACTTTTTTTCTACTTGACAAGTGTCAAAAAATATTGTATAACTGTATTAGTTAATTAATACAAGTGAGGTGATGTTTTTGTGGCAATTTGATAATGATAAGCCAATTTATAAACAACTTGTCGAAAAATTAGAAACATGGATTATCAATGGTACTTATCCACCAGGTAGTAAACTTCCATCTGTTAGAGAATTAGCAGAGGAGAGTGGTGTCAATCCCAATACGATGCAACGCGCATTACAAGAATTAGAAACAAAAGGATTTGTCTATACCAAACGTACCAGTGGTAGATTTGTAACAGATAATCAAAAGAAAATCGAAGAAGGTAAATCTGCATTAGCACATACAAGAATACATACATTTTTAATAGAGATGAATGAAATAGGTATACCTTTGAAACAAGTAATCGAATATATCAGAAAAGAGGAGAAAAAATGAGTTTAGTAGAATGTAAACATGTAACTAAAAAATATGGTGTCAAAGTTGCGTTAGATGATGTCAATCTAACCATTGAAAAAGGAAAAATCATCGGTTTGTTAGGACCAAATGGAAGTGGTAAAACAACATTGATTAAGTTATTAAATGATTTATTAGTTCCAAACTCTGGGGAAATTTTAATTCAAGGAAACCATCCAGGTGTTGAAACAAAGAAGATTATTTCCTATTTACCAGAGAGAACTTATTTAAATTTTAATATGAAAATAAAAGAAGTAATTCAATATTTTAAAGATTTCTACGAAGATTTCCGTGAAGAAGTCGCATATGAATTATTAAAAAAATTAGACATTAATCCAGATGATCAATTAAAAACTTTATCAAAAGGAATGAAAGAGAAAGTTCAATTAATCTTAGTTATGAGTCGTAAAGCACAGTTATATATTTTAGATGAACCAATTGGAGGTGTCGATCCAGCAGCACGTGATTATATCTTGGATACAATATTAAAGAACTTTAATGAAGAAGCAACCATTATTATTTCTACTCATTTAATTTCCGATATAGAAAAAATACTAGATGAAGTTATTTTTATCAAAAAAGGAAAAATTGTATTACATGAAGCAAGTGATCAATTAAGAGATGAGAGCGGAAAGAGTATTGATGGATATTTTAGGGAGGAATTCAAATGTTAGGCAAGGTATTAAAATATGATTTAAAGCGTCTAGGACAGTCATTAACACCACTCTATATTATTACACTAATTTTAAGCATTGTCGTCTTAGGAGGCAGTTATTTAACGGATATCAACCAATTATTTTCAATTGCTTATGGCGCAGTATTATTGTTTTTTATTCTACTATTAATGGCAGTAGGAATTGGGACTTTCTTTATATCCATTCAAAAATTTTATCAAAATCTATTAAAAGATGAAGGATATTTAACCAATACATTACCAGTTACCAAAAATACATTGATTTTATCTAAAATATTATCATCTTGTATTTTTATGGCAATTAGTCTTATTGTAATTGCTATTGCTTTATGTATTGCATTTGCAAAAGTTCAAATCTGGACAATTGTTCCAAAATTAATCCAATTTGGTTTATTTAGTAAAATTATGGGAATGAAAGAACCTCTTGCGACAATTATAATGGTTTTTATGATCATTATTTCTTATGTAGTTCAATTATTATTTTTCTATTTTGCCATTGCCCTTGGTCAAAGACATAATACGAATCGATTACTATATAGCTTTGTATATGGATTAGTTTTATATTCTATTCAACAAGTCGTTTCACTTATTTTCTTAGGAGTATTTATTTTAATTAATCCAGATGTTGTTAGTATGTTAAATAATCAAGTATCTCCATCTGTTTCTATCTTAGGAGTAATTTATGTAGGATCTATGATTATCAGTATTGTAATTGGACTTATTTATTATTTTGGAACCGCATATATCTTTAACAAAAAATTAAATTTGGAATAAACTTACAAAAAAAGACATGAGAAAGTCATGTCTTTTTTCAATTTTTATAATGAAGTTATGAATTATTTAACATGGTCGGGAAGACAGGATTTGAACCTGCGACCTCTTGGTCCCGAACCAAGTGCACTACCAAGTTGTGCTACTTCCCGAGATATAATAAAAAGCCTTGTAATACAAGACTTTAATTTCAGATGGTCGGGAAAACAGGATTTGAACCTGCAACCCCTTGGTCCCAAACCAAGTGCACTACCAAGTTGTGCTATTTCCCGATTAAGTGGTGCGCCCGAAGGGATTCGAACCCCTGACCTTTTGGTTCGTAGCCAAACACTCTATCCAGCTGAGCTACGGGCGCAATGACAAATTTTCATCAAAAATTTCTCATTGACAATTCCAATTATATAATAATTTATTAGAATTTGCAACCCTTTTTTCACTATTTTATGAGACTTTCGTCGATTATATAACAAGAAGTGATAGAAAAAAGGAATAGAAAATAGTATATTTTTAGAATTTATAGTATAATAGTCATGTAAAAAGAGGG
>CAJKWD010000026.1 GCA_905203475.1 uncultured Acholeplasmataceae bacterium | reverse complement strand
TCGTTATTTAGGAACATTAGATAATTTCTCTGAAGAAATGTATCAAGATAGTTTACTAATTGTATTAGATACCCCTGATGCGAAACGAGTAGATGGTGTGAATCCACATAAATTTCAAGATAGTATTAAAATTGATCATCATCCATATGTTGAAACATTCTGTCAATTAGAATGGATTGGAGAAGATTATAGTAGTGCATCAGAAATGGTAATGGAATTAATATTTTATTCTAAGTTAAAAATGAGTTTAGAAGTAGCTGAAAAGTTATATGTTGGACTTGTGGCTGATACAGATCGTTTTATGTTTAAAACATCAACAGCACGTACTTTTGCAAATGTTTCAAAATTATTAACTGAAACAAATTTAGATATTACCAAAATATATCCATATTTATATACGAGACCATTAAAAGAAATTCAATTTCAAGGTTATCTAGCAAGACATTTAACAGTTACAGAACATGGTTTTGGATATGTAAAATTACCACAGGAAATATTAGATGAGGAACACGTAGATGCAGCTACAGCTGGGAATGCCATTAATAATTTTAATTTTATTGATGAGATCGTTGCTTGGGGATTTTTCTCATATGATAAAACAACAGGTTTAATTCGTGGTAGTCTACGTTCTAGAGGTCCTATCATCAATGAGATAGCACAAGAATTTGGTGGTGGAGGACATGCCATGGCGAGTGGATGCCGATTACATAGTTTTGATGAAGTAGATAATATGGTTCAAAAATTAGATGCAGTCTGTAAAGCGTATCGAGAAACTAACAAATAGTTTCTTTTTTATAAGTTAAAAATTATATGCTTACTACTTGCAAAATTGTCTTAAATCCGTTATAATAGCCTCTTAAGAAGAGGTGAATGTGATGTCAGAATCTATTGAAACAAAAACACGTACACAAGTAAATGTAAAAAAGATGAATGAAAATGAGATTAGTCATAACATGGATATGCCAGCAATTAGAGAAAGTGCGTTATCTTATATGACAAAAATTACACAACAACAATTACATGATTGTGGTTATTGCTTTATAAAACAATATGAAAAAACAAAAGATCAAGGAAAATCAGTATCAAAGATTCAATTAAAGAGTTATAATTCAAATACATTAGTGTATGGAGTACAAGGCAATTATTATATTCCATACCCAGATGAATTTCTTCTAACTGATATGGAAGCACATAGAGGAGAAGGAAATCCAAGATTATATCAAAAAATGTCATTTAAGAATGCTGCTGCACAAATTTTATATCAAGTATATTATGGTAATATTATTCCTGATGGATATACATATGATGTTTCAAAACAACGTGTTAAAAAAATAGAAAAGTAAAAAACTAGGAATTGGTGTCCTAGTTTTTATATGCATTGATTTGCATTGTATCTAAATTTACAATGATTGTTTCATCTTCTGTAGAATATACTTTCGCATCTTTTCTAAACTGTTTTATTCTTGTTAAATAAGTTGATGTATTTAAAATATAGTCTTTTGTATTTGTTGTAATAGTAATCCATGGCAATAATTGTTCTAATGTATGATTTGTATTACAATTATCTAATCCATGGTGAGCAGATTTATAGATATCAACTGTTTGTATTTTTTTCGCAATTTCATAATTACAAAGGACTAGATTTTTTTCTTCTATGTCATAATCAGTTAGATCACTGGCTAGATATATTTTTTTATTTTGATATGATAATAAAATTCCACAACTATTAAAATTTTCACTGATTTTATACTGATGATAATAGGGATGTGTTGGATCTTCAAAAATAGTTTTTAATTTGTTTTCTGTATTATATAAGTGAAGTTTTATTTGATTCCAATCTATTGTTTTTAATGAATTAGTAATCTCTATGAGGTTACTTTTTTTTCGTATTTTTTGACATAATTTTTGATAGTAATTCATTTCTGTTTGACGATAATTCTCATCAGAAATTTGTCCTGTCGCAGTTTTACCATCTAAACCACTATATGGCTTCATATATACTGTTTGAATTGGAATAGTATCGATAAGCGCTTCTAAACTTCCATAATGATCACGATGAAAATGAGTAATGAGAATGAAGTCTAATGATGTAGTACTCCTTTCTTTTAGATATTGAATAATTTCTTCTTTTTGATTTTCATAACCAGTATCGATTAGTGCATACGTATTATCTTGTTCTAATAAGATAATGTCACTCCATACTGTCTTTAAAAAATGAATGCGTTTCATACTTTTATTCTAGCATGCTTTTTTTAAAACTGACACTCTTTTGCAATTCTATTTACTTTTCGTTGACAAATATAATTAAATGATATGTGAAAAATTCAAATATTAAAGAGATATTCAGATGATATCATTTGGTGCTTTTTCTTTTATAAAAAACATGTTATAATGATATATGAATGATAGGAGAGATGCTATGGAGATTTATGAAATCACAAATTACTATCAAGATTTTAAAAAAAGAATACTAGATTTATGGAGGTCGCTTTGAAGCAAATCATACGACTGATAGAATTAAAGAATTAGAAGAAAAAACAACAGATTCACATTTTTGGGATGATCGTAAAAAAAGTCAAGCTGTTTTTAATGAATTAAATGCTTTAAAGAAGAGTGTAGAATCAGTATCTAAATTAAAGCAAGAAATTGAAGATAATATAGAAATGATTCAATTATTAAAAGATAGTCCAGATTCTGAATTACAAGATATGTTATCTTCTTCGGTATTAGATGTGAAAGAACGTTTAGAATCTTTAGAGATTACTGTGCTATTAGATGGTAAATATGATAGTTTAGGAGCTATTTTGGAAATTCATTCTGGAGCAGGTGGTACAGAAGCTTGTGACTGGGCAAATATGCTTTATCGTATGTATACTAGATGGTGTGAACAACATGGATTTAAAATAGAAGAAGTAGATTTAGAACATGGAGATGAAGCAGGAATTAAAAGTGTGACTGCTTTAATTACTGGTATGAATGTTTATGGATATTTAAAGAGTGAACGAGGTGTTCATCGCCTAGTTCGTATTTCTCCTTTTGATTCAAATAGTAGAAGACATACATCATTTGCTTCGGTTGAAGTAACTCCATTATTTGATGGAAATGATGTCGATATTGAAATCAAAGACTCTGATTTAAAAATCGATGTATATCGTTCTAGTGGAGCAGGTGGACAACATGTTAATAAGACCGAAAGTGCTGTAAGAATTACCCATATTCCAACGGGAATTGTTGTTACTTGCCAAAATGAGAGAAGCCAAATTCAAAATAGAGAACGCGCTATGGAAGTATTAAAGAATAAATTATATCAATTAGAATTACAAAAAAGAGAAGAAAAGATACAAGAAATGAAAGGCGATATGAAAAAAATTGATTTTGGTAGTCAAATTAGAAGTTATGTCATGCATCCTTATAGTTTAGTAAAAGATCATCGTACGAATGCGGAAAATACAAACGTACAAGATGTTTTAGATGGAAATATTGATTTATTTATCAATGCTTATTTAAAAAGGAGGAAGGGATAATGTTCTTTCAGAAAAAGAAATTATTTGATGAAAACATTATAAAAAATATTTATAAAAAAGATCGTGTTGTAAGATATTTTCAGTTTTTTGTTGGGGCATTGTTAGTTGCACTTTCCTTTAATTTATTTATTTTACCAAATAAAATTGTATATGGAATGAGTGGTGTTGGTGTTATTTTAAATGCCACATTAGGTTTAGATCCATCTACTGTGATTTTAATTGGTTCTTTGATTTTATTGATTATGAGTTATTTCCTTTTAGGAAAAGAGAAAACAATGAATTCTGTACTAGGATCAATCATGGTCCCAGTTTTGATGAAAGCAACAGAAATTGTTCCTCAATATATTCAAATTGATACAACAGATCCATTATTGTTAACACTTTTTGGAGCAACTATTTCTGGATTTGGAATGGGACTTGTATTTAAAGCTGGATATACTACTGGAGGAACAGATATATTAAATCAAATTGTATCAAAGTATTTCCATATGTCACTTGGAAATGCAATGTATTGTACTGATGGATTAATTGTTGCTAGTTCATTCTTCTTCTTTGGAGCAACAAAATTACTTTATTCTATTATGTCTTTATATATTGTTAGTATTATGACTGATAAAGTGATTCTCGGTATTTCTAGTTCAAAAGCATTTTATATTATTACAGATCATGAGACAGCTGTTAAGAAGTTTATTATGGAACATCTATCTCATGGAGTAACAGTTTTAGATGGTAGAGGTGGATTTACTGGAAATCATCAAAAAGTAATTATGTGTATTATTCCTACCAAAGAATACTTTGTTGCTAAAGAAGGAATTCGCGAAATAGATAATAATGCTTTCTTTCTTGTTACAGATGCTTATGAAGTAAACGGGGGAGAATAGAAAATATTGGAAGTAAGGAATTGACAAAAGGATAGTATAATGAAAGATGGGTGGTTATGATGGATTTAATTCGTATGAAGAATGTTAAAAAGAAGTATCGTAATGGTGTGACTGCTATCTATGACTTAAATTTAAAGATCAAAAAAGGTGAATTTGTCTTTGTAATTGGGTCTACAGGATGTGGAAAATCAACTTTAATTAAGATGCTTTACCGTGAAGAAAAACCGACAAGTGGACAAATTATTGTCGGTGGTTTAGATGTAGGAAAATTAAGAAATAGTAAAGTTTATAAATTACGTCGTAAGTTAGGTGTTGTATTCCAAGACTTTAAATTATTGCCAAAGAAAACAGTGTATGAGAATGTTGCATTCTCACTAGAAATATTTGGTTTACCAAAAGATGAGATATACTCTAAAGTAGTAAAAGTACTTGATCTAGTTGGATTAAAAAACAAAGCTAAGAATTATCCAAATCAATTATCAGGTGGAGAACAACAACGTGTAGCAATTGCTAGAGCTATCGTAAATGGTCCTAAACTTCTAATTTGTGATGAGCCAACTGGTAACTTAGATGAAGCTACAAGTATGGAAATTATGAATGTCTTAAATGCAATTAATAAAATGGGGACAACAATTATTATGGTAACGCATGATACAGAAATCGTAAATAAGATGAAAAAGAGAGTCATTTTATTAGACGCTGGTCGTGTTTTAAAAGACTATAAGGAGGGAACATATACACATGAAGGCATTTAGAATATTAAGTAGAAATATTAGGGATTCATTTCAAAGTGTATTTCGTAATTTCTCTTTATCACTTGCAAGTATTTCTTGTATTACCATTACATTATTAGTTGTATCTATCTCTATGATTTTATCTGTAAATGTTAACAATTTCGCAACCCTTGTAGAAAAAGATGTGACGATTGTTACATTTCTAGATGCAAATATAACAGATGAGAAAATCAAAGTAGTAGAACAAGAAATTAAAAGATTAAGTAATATTGAAAGTATTACATTTCAATCAAAAGATGAAATTACAGAAGATATGAAAAGTTCTTCTGATACATTTAAAGCAATTATGGATGAATGGAGTGAAGATGAAAATCCACTTCAAGATACATATTTAGTAAAAGTAGAAGATATTAATAAAATTGCTAGTACAGCCAAAAAGATTAAAGCAATTGATGGAGTCGATGTTATTAAATATGGAGAAGGAATGGTAGAACAGTTAGTTGCTGTATTTGATGTTGTCCGCAAAATTTGTCTAGGTATGGTAGTTGCTCTTATTATCGTAACTGCATTCTTAATCTCTAATACCATTAAAATTACTATTTTCTCACGTAAACGTGAAATTGAAATTATGCGTCTCGTTGGAGCTAGTAATTTAAATATTAAAATACCATTTATTTTTGAAGGATTATTCCTTGGAGTGATTGGATCTATTATTCCAATTATCGCAACAGTATATGGATATACCGTATTGTTTGATAACTTTAATGGTCAATTATTCTCACCATTTATCAAACTAGTAGAACCACAACCATTTATTTTCTTACTATCTGGTATCTTAGTTGTAATTGGTATTTTAGTAGGTATGTTTGGTAGCTGGCGTGCAGTTAGAAAATATTTAAAAATTTAGAAGCTTCGGCTTCTTTTTTGTTCTAAAAATATATTTATTACATATCCTGAAATGGGGGTATGTTATGGAACTTTCAGTCAATGATTTAGTAACTCGTATTTCATATAATCATGATATGGTGTTTCGTATTATTAGAATTACGGATGATGGAAATTATATTTTAAAAGGGGTTAATATTCGTCTCATTGCAGATAGTCCGAAAGAAGATTTAGTATTATATGATCGCGAAGAAGATATTGAAGAAGAAAGAGAATTTTTAAATCGTGTCAAACCGGAATTTCATTTGAATCGCAATGATTATTTTTATTTACCAGGAAAGATATTACATATAGATGCTGATCAGGACTATTTGCAAAGATGTTTAGACTACTATCATGATGCATCTTTAAAGGTAGTAGGAGTGCATATGGAAGAAGAAGAGGTACCACATGAGATTCGAGAGTTATTAGAAGAAACAAATCCTAGTATTGTAATTATTACTGGTCATGATGCTTACTATAAGAGAAAAGGAAATAAGAATGAAATTAATTCTTATAAAAATAGTAAATATTTTGTAGAAGCGGTAAAAGAAGCAAGAAAGTATGAGAAGAGTCATGATAAGTTAGTTATTATAGCTGGGGCATGTCAATCTGATTATGAAGATTTAATTCAAGCGGGTGCTAATTTCGCATCTAGTCCGAAAAGAGTTAATATTCATGCACTAGATCCTGCCATTATAGCAACTAGAATTAGTTTGACAGAATCTAGTGAAGATATTGATTTAAAAGGAATATTAGAAAAAACAAAATATGGTTCTTCGGGGATAGGGGGAATTAAAACAAAGGGTACAATGTACTTAGGATATCCTAGATAGGAGATAAAATGATTGGAAAAGTAAAAGAAGAGTTGGAAAAACATATTGGAGAAGAAGTGTTTATTCAATATCATTTAGGACGGAATAAGTATGAATCATATCAGTGTGTAATTCGTGAGTTATATAATAATGTATTTTTAGTAGAAATGAAAGAAAACGAAGGGTTACCAGTCAAGTCTTTTTCTTATACAGACATTATTACAAAAAATATTCGAATTCACTTTTAAACTTGCAAAAAGAAAATCTTTAGTATATAATGTAAGTGTATCATAGTATACCGAAGGGAGAGATTTACGTGGAAGTAACATCTGTTAGAGTAAAACTTGCTCATAACAAAAATGGAAAGGTTAATCCAAAAGCATTTGTAACGATCGTGATTGATAACTGGTTAGCAATTCGCGATATGAGAATCATTCAAGGAAAAGAGAGATTATTTGTAGCTATGCCTAATCGTAAAAAGGGTGGAGATGCAAAAGTAGCTACAGAAGAAGTTACTACAGCACCAGAAACTGTAGAAGAAGAAAGATTAGACATTGTATATCCAATCAATAAAGAAGGAAGAAAAATGATTGAAGATGCAGTGTTAGCTGAATATGAAAAAGTATTAGAAGAAGGTTCTGAAGAATAGGACCTTTTTTTGGTATATTTATGATTGTTGTTCATATAGTTTAACAGGAGGCAGAAATATGGACAAGGATCATTCAAATATCATAGGAACTGTAGTAGGAAATCACAACGTAACAATTAGTGATAGAAAAACATTAGTGATTACTGGAGTGAAAAAAATAGAAAGTTTTGATAATGAAGAATTTTTAATGGAAACAACCATGGGATATATTATGTTAAAAGGGGAAGGGTTAGAAATTATTAAATTAGATACTTACCAGGGGAATGTTTCTATTAAAGGAAAAGTTAATAGCTTAAGTTATATGGAAACAGCCAAAAAGGAAAAAGAAGAGAGTATGTTTAGTAAATTATTTAAATGATGAGTTTAAAAGTACAGATTATTACTTTGTTATTTTCTTTTTTATATGGGGCTTTTTTTTCCTTTTTGTTGACGATTCAATATCGTTTCTTATATGCCAAAGAGAAATGGTTTCAATATAGTTTTACAATTCTTTTTGTTCTTGTAATGACTTTTCTATATTTTTTGATATTAAGAAAGATTAATTATGGAATTCTTCATCCTTATGCTTTTCTCAGTATGATGGTGGGTTATTCCGTAGAACATCTCATTCATTTACATTTATTGACTTCTAAGCATATTGTCAAGAAAAAAGAAACATGATACACTATAAAATGGTAGGTGATAAAGATGGCAAAGAAGAAAAAAGTAAGTAAAAGTGCGAAAAAAAGACTTTTATTATTTGGTACACTTTCTTTTGCTGTAATTATTTATTTCTTTATTACTCTTACTACTTATACGTTAAATATTATTGATTTAAATCATGAAAAGAAAGAATTAAAAAATCAACTACTTGTTTTAAAAGAAGATGAAGAAAATTTAAATATTGAATTAAAAAAGTTACAGGATCCTGATTATATTGCGCGTTTTGCAAGAGAAAACTATTTATATTCTAAAAATGGAGAATATATTATTAAGATACAAGATAATAAGAAAGCAACGAAGAAGACAGATATAAACCATGAGAAAAGTATTCGTTATATTGTCATTGGTGTAGGTTCTTTCCTAACGATTTTAGGAATATATGTATTACGTCATATGACAAAGTAAATCCACATTGCAGTGGATTTATTTTTATGTTATATTAATATTAGAAAGTAGGGGTAGGATGACAAGTATTATTATATTAGTACATAATGCTTATGATTATGTAAAAAATACAATAGAGACCTTGCAGATGACAAAAAATAAAGACTACGAAGTCATAGTATTAGATAATGCATCTGAGAAGAAGGTACAAAAATTATTATTGAAATTATATCAAGAAAAGAAAATAGATAAATTAATTTTTTCACAAGAGAATACTTTATTTGCGAAAGGAAATAATATTGCATTCCGTTTTTGTGATCCAAAATCAGATCGTGTTTTACTATTAAATTCTGATATTGATATTCGTAATCCTGAGTGGTTAGATGAAATGAATCGTATTTATGAAAAAGGTATTACATCACTTGGTATTGTTGAAGGTAATCCATATACGAGAGTAGATGGCTTCTGTTTTATGATTGATAAGGAATTATATCAAAAGTATTTATTAGATGAAGAATTTGAATGGTGGTGGTCTATCACCAAATTACAGGCTGAAGTATTAAAAGATGGATATCCTGTAAAAGGGGTAAAAGACTATCAGAATTTGATTTTCCATTATGGAGGAATGTCAGGAACTGACTTTAGAAATGCCAAAGGAATGCAGATAGATGGAGAAAAAGTCATTTCATGGTTTGCAAACCATGAAATCAATATAATAGATCATATTGATAATACAAATACAATTTATAAACCAAATAGTAAATCAAACCGTATTTATCGTAAGTTAAAGAATAAGAAGTAATAAATACTTCTTATCTTTTTAGAAAGTAGGTTTATTATGAAAGAAATTCAAGTAGAAGATATTCAATCTTATTTTGTAAAACGAGAAAAAGATGCTAATAAAGGTGATTTTGGTAAAGTAGGATTTATAGGAGGCTCTAAAAATTATTCTGGTGCTTTAAAACTAGCTACGTTAAGTCATGCATCTTTACGTAGTGGATGTGGCATTAGTCGTGTATTGATACCTGAAGCATTAGCTCCTTTACTAAGTCCCAATATTTTAGAACAGACAATGTTCTTTTACAACAGTTTAGAAGAATTAAAAGAAGGTATTCATGATTTAGATGTATTAGCGATTGGTATGGGTTGGGGACAAGATGCATCGCATTTATCTATATTAAAAGAAATATGTAATGTTTATTCTGGTACTATGGTAATTGATGCGGATGGATTAAATGCTCTAGTTGGTCATTTAGATGTGATAAAAAATCATCATGTTGTATTAACACCTCATTTAAAAGAGTTCTCTCGTATTACTCAATTGCCAATTGAAGAAATTCAACAAAATCCAGTAGAAATTGTAAAAGAGTTTGCTAAAAAGTATGGTGTTATTTTATTGTTAAAAGGTTCAACGACGATTATTTCTGATGGCGCTGATGTATATTTAGTTAAAAGAGGTTGTCCGGGTATGGCTACAGCGGGTAGTGGAGATGTGTTATCTGGTGTATTAGCTGGTTTATTAGCATATCATCCATTTCATATATTAACCGTGGCAGCAGGTGCTTATTTAGCTGGATTGGCAGGGGAGTTAGCAGAACAAGAGAAAACTGACATTGCGATGATTGCCAGTGATACGATTGAGCATATACCAAGTGCCATTACTTGGATTAGAGAACAAGAAAAGAGTTCGCATTAATGTGAACTCTTTTTTATTCTGTTGGTGTTCCTCCACCACTTGTTTGGTTATCGACAACGGTTACTTTTCGTGTAATTGTCTTTGTATAATCCTCATAAGTAATGGTGTAACTAATTGTATAAGTTCCAGCTGTAGAAGTGAACGTATCTAACGATGCTGGAATGCCAGCAGAGTTGGTAATACTTGTTTCCACTTCTGCACTTGTTGTTACATCTTTACCATCTTCTTTTACTACAACACCTTGATCACGATAAGTACTATTTAAATTAACTGTCATATTAGCACTACCAACTAAGCTTACTGTAATTTCTCCTTGGACATTAGAAACATTGACGGTTGTTTCTACACCAGGAGCCTCAGCTGCTTTAAAGTTAGAATAACATGTTTTAACAATATAAGTACCGTTATCTGTTGATTTAGCAGTAAAGGTAATACTTGTATTATTCGTAAATTGAATAAGTCTTAGACTACCATCTTTTTGTTTTGCATAAATGTTATATCCAACACTTCCTAATATACTTTGATTCTGACCTAATCTAGATTGTAAATAACTGTTTTTATAACCACTATCTGTAAATACTTTACCAATCCAACTAGATAAACTATTCGCATCTAATTCAGCAGGAGTCTTAATTCCATTCCATGAGATAGAAACAGAATTTCCACTAATACTACTTTTAACATTAGATACATCACTTAATTGAGCAAATCTACTAGATACCTCAGTAGGTTCTGTTCCTTTCTTAAATAGCTCTGTAATACGCATATTAGAAGGTGTATTCGCACTTGGTAATTTAACTGGATATGTTTCTCTTTCTACTTCGACAGAAACAACACCATCTGGTTTTGTAAAGTCAGATTTATCAGTGAAGAAATGTCCAGCGATGGCTTTAAATAAATTTCTATGACCACCCGTATTTGTTGTACTTACATATCTATCATCTTGTTTATCATATCCATACCAAACTGAAATCGCATATTGGGTATTAATTCCATCAACCCATAAATCATTAACTGCATTTGATGGATAACCTTTTTTCTTAATTAGATCTTCGGTAAAGTTAGAAGTTCCTGTCTTAGCTCCAAAATGAACACCATTCAAGTAAGAAGTACCAATTCCATAATCAGCAGCATTATATAATACATTACTAATCATATAGGCTGTTTCAGGACTCATAACTTTTTTCTTTTCTGCATCTACTTCTTCAGTTTTATCATCTTCACGGTAGACAATTTTTGTATAAGTATATGGTTTTGTATAGTAACCTCCATTAGCAAATGCGGCATAAGCACCAGCCATTGTTAATGGAGCCTCTCCATCATAACCACCTAATGCATGTGATTCATAAACCATACCATTTTCTACTTGTGGATGTAATCCTAAGCTTTCTGCAAAGTTTTTAATATCAGAATTTTTATTTTGTTGGAATGCTTTTAATGCTGGGATATTTCTAGATTCTGCTAAAGCAGTACGTAGTGTCATCCAACCTTGATAAGTTCTATTCCAGTTTTCAATACCACCATCATCTGTATCTGTACCAGAATATGAGTGAGGTTCATCCGCAAACGGAGTAGCAGTAGACCAACCTTGGTATTCAAAACCTGGACCGTAATCGTAAATTGGTTTTGCAGTCGAACCGATTTGACGTTTTACTTTTGTGGCACGTCCTAATTGATTTGCACCACTAATATTTCTACCATTACTAATTGCTGTTAAAGCACCTGTTTTTACATCGACAACAGCAACAGCACCTTGAACAACATCATTTTCCCATTTATATGTTTTTCCATTCATAATGTCTTCAACAGCTTCTTGTTTATCTTTATCCATTGTTGTATAGATTTGCATTGATACATTATAAGGGTTATTACCTGTTCTTTCCGTAACATCTTCTACTACAGCATCGATAAATGATTGATATTTAAAGCGATCTGTTTGTTCACCATCTTCTGTAGAAATTGTTTTCACAATTTTATCAACACTTAAATTTAATGCAGCTTTATATTCTTTTTCATCAATATAATTATGACGTTTCATCAAATATAATACTGTTTGACGTCTTTTTTCTGTTAAATCAGGATTAATATTTGGGTCATAAGTATTTGGTGCTTGGAACATACCAGCAATCATTGCAGCTTCTGCCAAGTTGATATCTTTCGCACTCTTACCAAAATAAGTTAAACATGCTTGTTCTACACCCCATGCACCACTACCTAAATATGGAGCATTGACATAGAATTCCATAATTTCTTCTTTAGTATAATGTTTTTCAATCTGGAAGATTGACATATAAATATCGGTAAATTTACGTGTAATACTACGATTTGTTGAAGTAAAGTGATTTTTCGCTATTTGCATAGTCAAGGTCGAAGCACCACCGGCATTCTTACCGAGAAGTGTTCCAAATCCCGCACGGATAAATCGTGGTAAATCAAATCCGTTATGTTGGAAGAAACGTGAATCCTCTGTTGCTACAATCGCATCTACTAATACTTCTGGTAGTTGATTGTAGGAAATCTTTTCACGGTTTTCACTTCCTAGTTTTTTAATCACAGAACCATCACTACTATATAAAATTGAAGCTTCTTGATGATACAACTTATCAGGACTAAATTCTGGCGCATCTTTAATAATAATAAACATAAAAATGCCAAATGCGACAAGACAGATAATTCCTAAAATAAGTAATACCATTAAAACCTTTTTACCAATTTTCTTTTTCTTGTTCTTTCCTTTCGTAGTTCCTTTTTTATTTCTTGCCATACGTGCTGAACGAGTGCTTGCTACATTTGCTCCTTTTGTATAATCAGTTGGTTTCGCATGACCCGTACGAGCATGTCTTGCTTCAGTTCTCTTCTTTTCCATCGTAACCTCCATATTCTTACTTATATTACTAATTAAATTGATTAAGTTTGGACTAAATAGGATTCCGTCTAATATGAGAATAATAAGTAAGGCCTTTAAAAACCCCACAGCAAATATTCCGACAATCAAGGCGAGAATACTAACGAGTCCAATTGCTATTTCATATTGATGTTCATTGATATATTGAAATATTTTATGATACTTTTTCAGAAGCTTCACCTTCTTTCTCCATTTCGTCTAGAATTTTTAAATAATCAAGACGCGGAGCATATTTCGTTTCAATTATTTTTCCTTCCTTTTGAAAATAAGAAATAGGAATAGATTTTCTCTTGTTGTTTTCAATGAATGATATCAATTTACTACCATCTAAAAAATATGTCAAATTATAGTGGGTAAAACGGACAATTAGAAATCCAATTCCTCCATGTTCTATAATCTTTTTTATGTGTTTAATTTGATGGGTATGAATGTTTGCGAGTGGGAAAAAACTTTTGTTTTTGGTTTCTTTTGCTTCAAAGTCAATATATTTTCCCTTATAAACACCATTGTAATCTGTAGTAGATGGTGTTTTATAATATGCTTCTTTAATGACTGCATCCATACGAGATTTAAAATCTACTTTTACAACCGTAATAGGTGTTGGTTTTTTATAAATGACTGCGATGTCATGAACGAGATAATATTCATTTGTCACATTAATGTCATGTTCTAAACTCATCCCTCGGTTACCATGTAATATATAGGATTGTTTTACTTTTGTTCCGTTTGGATAATTCACAAGCATTCACCATTTCTATTATACTATAAAGTATTCAAATTTTCTACTAGATTTTCTTATCTTTCATACTTTGACATATAAAAGAAATACGTGTTATAATGAATCTGTGAAATTTAGGTGATATCATGAAAATTAACCGTGTCAATTTAGAAATATCCGCGGTCAGACGTAGTCAATATCCAACGGATAATAAACCAGAATTTTTATTAGTAGGACGTTCAAATGTTGGAAAAAGTAGTTTTATTAATACATTAATTCATAGAAAAAATTATGCTCGTACTTCATCACAACCAGGAAAAACTCAAACGATTAACTTTTATTTAGTGAATGATGAATTTTATTTAGTAGACGCGCCTGGTTATGGTTTTGCCAATGTCAGTAAACCAATGCGTAAGAAATTTGGATTGATGATGGAAGATTATTTAATCAATCGTCCTAATTTAAAAAATGTATTTATGTTAATTGATTTTCGTCATAAACCAACAAGTGATGATTTAATGATGTATCAATTTTTAAAATATTATGATATTCCAGTTACCATTGTGGCTACGAAAGTAGATAAAGTAGGAATTACGAATCGTCAAAAACAACGTAATTTAATTCTAGATCAATTAGATCTTGTTGTTGGCGATGATTTTGTAATGTTTTCAAGTGTTACAAAACTGGGAAAAGAAGAAATCTACGACCGAATTGAAAGAACTACAGAAATATAAGGAACAAAAGCATATTCTTACAATAGACTAATACTAGGTGATCTATTTTGAAACTAGTATTTCTAGATAAAGAGAATATGCTTCTTTTTTTGAATCGTGTCCAAACACATCAATTATCTTTTGAACAAAGAGAAAAATTAGAGCCACAATTAAAAGCACTATTATTAAAACTAAAACAGATTTACCATCTCTCTTTTTATGGTTATTATACAATTTATGTATATCAGGATACTTTGTATGGAACTATTTTAAAAATGCATCGCGAAGATCTAGATGATTTTGATTATTTTCAAGATGAGATTGAACTATGTTTACATGTTGAAAAAAACAGTAAAATATTATATCGAATTGAAGATCCCTGTGATGTACGAAAAAAGTGGCGTAAGAAGACGAAACTTTATTATTATGATCATCAATTCTATTTTTATATGACAGAAAATATCTCACAATCAGAGTTGGGACAATTTTTAGAATTTACAGAACCTTGCTTTCAAAATACGCAAGAAATATTAACGTATGGAAAAATATTAGATAGTTGGTAGAATAAGAAAAATATGTTATAATACCGAAAGAAAACGAGGGGATACTTATGAGAAAACCAGTTGTCGCATTACTTGGAAGACCAAATGTTGGAAAAAGTACACTATTTAATCGTATGGTTGGAAAGAAAATTTCTATTATCGAAGATACACCAGGAGTTACTAGAGATCGTATTTATGGAAATGTGAAATTTAAAGATTATACATTTCATTTGATTGATACGGGTGGAATTGATCTAGCTGATGAACATTTTAATGATTCCATCAAAATGCAAGCAGAATTAGCAATCGATGAAGCTGATTTAATTTTATTCGTTGTCGATGGAAAAGAAGGGCTTACTTCTAACGATTATGCAGTAAGAGATATGTTATTAAAATCACAAAAGCCAGTGATTGTGGTAATCAATAAAATGGATTCTAAATTTGCCAAAGAAAATATTTATGATTTTTATGAGTTAGGTCTAGATACCTATATGCCAGTCAGTGGAGAACAAAATGAAGGTATCTATGATTTATTAGAAGAAATTACAAAAGACTTTCCTGAGATAGAAGAAGAGTACGAAGACGGAATTGTTAAATTTTGTGTCATTGGAAGACCTAATGTCGGAAAAAGTAGCTTAGTAAATGCGATTGTCGGAGAAGATCGTGTCATTGTTTCAGATGTTGCTGGAACAACCAGAGATGCGATTGATACTAAGTTCCGTTATCATGATCACGATTATGTTGTGATTGATACGGCTGGTATGAGAAAACGTGGAAAAGTGTATGAAGCGGTTGAAAAATATAGTTTGTTACGTTCTTTAAAGGCCATTGATCGTAGTGATGTATGTTTAATTGTAATTAATGCTGAAGAAGGAATTGTAGAACACGATAAACATATTGCCGGTTATGCCTTAGATGCTGGAAAAGCAGTTGTTCTAGTTGTCAATAAATGGGATACGATTGATGATAAAGATGCTAAAATGAAAGAATTTAAAGAGTTATTAAAGTATGAATTCCAATTTATGACATATGCTCCCATTGTCTTCTTAAGTGCGAAAACGAAAAAGAGAATTCATACATTGATGCCAGAAATTTTAAAAGTATATGAGAACAGTAGAAGAGAAATCAAAACAAGTGTGTTGAATGATGTCATTCGTGATGCTTATGCACTTAATTTACCACCAAGTTATAAAGGTAAAAGATTAAAAATTTATTTTTCTAATCAAGCATCTATACAACCACCAACATTTAATATACAAGTAAATAGTAAAGGATTAATCCACTTCTCTTATGAAAGATATTTGGAAAATAAATTACGTGAAGCATTTGATTTTGAAGGTACACCAATTATCTTACAATTTAAAAATAAAGGGGAACAATAATAAGAACACTTTAGTGTATACTAAGTGTTTTATTTTTTTTAAATATAGCTAAAATCAAGAATATATGTTATGATGGTTTTAGAATAGGAGTGGAATCATGAGAAGGTAT